>NZ_JBALMU010000039.1:18123-42722 GCF_036962285.1 Bacillus sp. JJ634 | reverse complement strand
GCTCATGTTGTACTTTTTATAGTGTGTACTCACTTTAAAAATTAACGTTGGCGTTTCTGTTTTGTTTAGTTTTCAAAGAACTATGTCTTAACGACGTTTCACTATCATAACATAACGTTTCAATATTAGTCAACATTTTTTTGTTTTTTATTTAACAATCGAAAGTAACTTAAACATTCATTTTTGTTGACTCACAACCCCTTAACGGGAATTACAATGTTACTATCTTAATATAAAGAAGTCAACATCTTTTCAAAAATGTTTTTTCACCACACAACCAACCATAAAAAACACCTTAATTAAAACTAATTTCTCTACGGCCTATTAAAAAGAACTAATCTGCTTGTTTAGCACTCCTTAACAGGAATTACAATATTACTATTTCGATATCAGAAAGTCAACATCTTTTTTAAATTATGAAAAACAATCCTAATTGAAAATATGCCATAAGATAAAAGGTTCAAAAGCCAAAGGCTTTTGAACCTTGATTTAATGAGTATAGGACCTGCATAAAGAGATACCCTTTTTCTCAAAAAACCTTTGATAGAGCACTGTTAATTTTTAAACTTACACTAATAAATGAACCTCGTTTCCTGAGGGATCTCTCGTAATTGCAATACCGTTCTTTTCTACGACATACGCACCTAACTGCTGAAGCCTTGCTACAGTCGCCACTCGTGACTCTTCATTTGGAAGAAGCAGCGTAAAATACTTCATCCCGACACTATTTGGCTTTGGAGCCGGAGCACCAACACCATTCCAAACATTTAAGCCGATATGATGATGATAACGACCCGTAGAAGTAAATAATGCTTGTGGGCCATAACGAAGAACAATATCGAAACCAAGAGCCTGTATATAAAACTCTTCTGTTGCCCGTAAATCTGCCACATGTAAATGGATATGTCCCATAACTGTCTCTTTTGGCAAACCAGTCCATACTTCTCCCTCTGCTTCTGCTAATAAACTCTCAACGTCTAAACGTCTTGTATCCATAAACACTTGATCATCTTGCCAATTCCACATATCAGCTGGACGATCTCGATAAATTTCAATGCCATTTCCATCCGGATCCGCTAAATAAAGCGCCTCACTAACGGAATGATCAGAAGCCCCTTGCATCGGGTAACGATTTTGTAACAGATGCAGAAGTGCTTTCGCTAACTCTTTTCTATTAGGTAAAAGAAGTGCAAAGTGGTATAACCCTGTTGTACGCGGCTGCTTCGGCTGCACTCCCTCTGGCTGCTCAATCGTTAATAGCGGTGTTGTTCCATCCGCCGTTAATACTGCCTGATTCTTTGTTTGCTCTAATACTTGAAAACCAATCATTTCTTTATAAAATGTGATACTCCGTTCTAAATCACTCACTAATAAATGCACTTGCCCAACATACGTATGAGGCTTGCTATGAAAGTTCATCCTAATATTCCTCATTTCTTTTTAGTTACTTTATGTAAGTTAGTATATATTAGTTCGTTATTAATTTCAATAAAAAATCGTCTTCTATATTTTTCGTATTCATCCTGCATGTATGTATGTAAAAAAGGTACAAAGAAAAACAGAAACTGTAAAAGTCCCTGTTTTTCATAATAAATTCATCCTTTATTCTATTGAAAAGTTGAAACCATCTAACCTATTGATATTAGATATGGAGGGAGCTCATTTCTTCACTTAATAAAGTCCATAAAAAAAACAGAAACCCTAAAGTTTCTGCTCCTCACCTCTTTTATGCTTTGCCACAGCATTTCTTATATTTCTTTCCACTGCCGCACGGACATGGTTCATTTCTGCCTGTTACCTCTCCATTAACGACCGGTTGACGGGCAGCATTCGCTTGGTCAACAATGATTTGTGTTCCTTTTTCTTTCATCTGAGCATAGCGTACTTTAAATAATTCAATAGCATCTTTGCTATATTTCAACGTATCCTCAACAATTTCCGTTGCCTTCTGCTTCGAAAAATTATAATCTTCAATAATAAATGATTCATCTGCAAACGAAATCCGCACCCCAAAGTGCTGAACAGCTGTTTGTTTCCCTTTCTGTTCTTCTAGAAACTCTAGATACACTTCATCACACTTACAATTGGGATGCATGCAGTAGTAATCGTAAATCCAATACGTTTTCCCCTCATATTTACTCTTAAGCGCGATATCATTTTGCACACCAAAGACATCCAAATACTTAATCGCTTTTCCATCTAAAATTTCAAAAGAATCAATCGTTCTCATCTATTAGCACATCCTATTTCAACAATATTTCGCACCCTTTATTGTACACGCTAAAAATCTAACCGTCACTTACAATTACACAATGTTAAAAAGCCGTAATAAAGTTCATTACGGCTTTTTACTCTTCCATTATTCTACAGACCATATTTCTGGAGTCGTTTATAAAATGTACTTCTTGGAATATCTATTAATTTTGCCGCTGCTGTAACATTCCCTTTAGTTCTTTGCAATGCTTCAAGCATTAAGTCTCTTTGGATTCTCTCCCGAATGGTTAGTTGATTTTCTAAATCCACAAACTCCATCGAGACTTGTTCCTCTAATTGTTGCAGGATACCAAGTGAATACATAGAATGTATTAACTCCCAATAATCAATCCCTTCATCTAAAAGTAAAATAGATAACCGTTGCAGAACATTCTGCAGTTCCCTTATATTCCCTGGCCAATGATAATTTCGCAATTTATCTAATAATTCTTCTGTTAATGGAAGGTTCCAGTTATTTTGTTGACAAATATAAGAAGCGAGAAGAGGCAGATCCTCCCTTCTTTCCCGCAAAGAAGGAATATATATAGGATAGACATTTAAACGATAATATAAATCTTGGCGGAAGGTCCCTTCATTAACCAACTCATTTAGGTTACGATGTGTTGCGGTAATAATACGAATATTTAAAGGGATTTCTTTATTCCCTCCAAGCGGAACTACCTTTCTTTCCTGCAACACGCGTAATAACGCCACCTGCATAGCTGGCGGAATTTCACCAATTTCATCAAGGAACAGAGTCCCTTCATTCGCCTGTTCAAACTTCCCTTTATATCCTTGACGCTTCGCACCTGTAAAAGCCCCTTCCACGTAGCCAAACAGTTCACTTTCCATTAAATCCTTTGGAATAGCTCCACAATTTAACGCGATAAACGGCCCATTTTTGCGTGAACTATTCTCATGAATTGCTCTAGCAACAAGCTCTTTGCCCACACCTGTTTCTCCGTATAAATAAACGCTAGCTTCTGTCGATGCCACTTGTTTTACTTGTTTGATTGTATTTTGAAAGGTTTCACTAATTCCCATCTCCCCTTCAAAATGAAATGTTTTAGCAGAAAACAGCCTATTTGAAGCACTTGCCTCTTTCTCTATTAAAAACAAGGATTTTCCTGATACTTCTATACCTTCTGTGAGAAGCGAAGCACTCTCCAACTCGATTTGGTATCCATATTGTAAGAAGTCTTTTAGTCTCATTCCAATGGATTTAGGAACCTTTTGTCGAACTAGTTTGCTAGCAGAAACAATGATTTCGTTTTGATCACAAACAATAAAATGACGATTACAATAATAATCTGCCAATTTGATAGCGTGCTGGATAAAAGCTAATTCATTTCTATAGGAGCGTATTTTAATTTCCTGTTCAATTGTGTACGCCATAGATGCAACCGTCCCTAGCATATACGGGTGGGAATGAGTAATAGGGCACGAAAAATTGATAACCCCCATCATGATGCCCTTTTCATTATAAATAGGCATAGCTGAACAACTCCATTTATGAGAGGCAATAGCATAATGTTCCATCCCATTGATCATCACTGCTTCTCCTGTTTGCAAGGCTGTTCCAATTGCGTTTGTTCCTACTTCTTCCTCTGTCCAGCGTACCCCTTCCACAAAATTGATTTTTCTCGCATCGTCCAATGTTTTTTCATTTCCTGAAAGAGATAAAACATATCCATCTGAATCAACTAATAATGCTATCATTCCAGATTCCTTAATCAACGGGTTCATTCTTGCCAAATGAGGTAGCGCTATTTCCATAAGCAATGCGTTTTTTTCTCTTTGTACGGTTAGTAACTCATTTGTTAAAACATAGTTACCTTCCCTTAAATATGGATTCACTTGTTCTTGTCTACAGCGGTACCAGGATTCCTCAATTTGCTTATTTAAACGTGCCGAATCGAGAACCCCTTCATTAATGAAACGTTTCCATGTACTCAAATTATTAAAAGTAGAAGTAGATGCTAGCATATATCCTCCTCTAATCATTTGATAAACGTTCGCAATACGAATTGAGTGGTATTATTTAATGTGAAAATATGGAGTATAAAATAAGTATTTGTTATAGAGGCTTATTCTAATATTATATGAGATTATGTACATACCTACAATATTTTACCAGTTTAATTCAAAAGAAGTTCATAATAAAAAGCTTCACGTAAAAAATTAAACGCGAAGCTCTCTATGAAAATACAAGTTTGATTTATACTATCCTTATTTTCTATGAAAAAATGACTCCTCCGTCAATCATAACAGCTTGTCCTGTCATGTAATCCGAGTCTGTTGAAGCAAGATAAGACACAAACTTCGCAACATCTTCAGGTGTCTCAGGTCGCCCAAGTGTAATCGATTCAGAAAACTTTTTAAATGCCTCTCCTCTTTCTAGACCCATATAATGTCCCATTTTCTCATCGATTAAATCCCACATTTGTGTGCCGACAATTCCCGGACAATAGGCATTCACTGTAATCCCAAACTGTGCCAACTCTTGTGCTGCAGCCTGCGTAAGACCTCTAACAGCAAATTTAGTAGCCGAGTAGGTACCTAACAGGCTGAATCCTTTATAGCTCGCAATACTAGCTGCATTAATGATCTTTCCGCCTTTTTGTTTTTTCATCTGTTCTGCAGCAGCTTGAAGACAATATAGAACACCATTCACATTTATATTAAATATTTGATTCAAATCCTCTTCCGTTACCTCAAGTAAAGGTTTGATTTGGGCAATTCCTGCATTTGAAACCATAACATCCAATTGTCCAAAACGCTCAACAACTTGATTAACCATATGAAAAACTTCATTTCTGTTACTAACATCAGCTTGAACAGCGAAGCTTTCACGGCCAAGTTCCTTGATTTCATTTACTACAGATTGGGCGTTATCTAAATTAACATCGTTGATTACCACATTTAATCCATCCTGAGCTAGACGTAATGCAATAGCACGACCAATCCCACGACCTGAGCCAGTCACAATTGCGATTCTTTGACTAGTAACCATATAAATTCCCCCTTAAAATAAGGATTATCAATCAAACATGTACAGCATGCCCGCTCGTACTAAGCAATGCTTCGTGAATTGATTCGGACAATGTAGGATGAGCCATTATAAGGTTTTCCAACACATCTGTCGTGATCTCGACATGTAACATAATCGTTCCTTGGCCAATTAATTCCGTTGCATGAGGACCTACAATGGAAATGCCAAGTATCTCATTATATTGAGGTTCTACTAAAACCTTTACTTTTCCAATCGTTTCATTAGAAATTCGTGCTTTTCCATTTGCGGAAAACGGAAATTCTCCTATTTTAATATCTCCATATTGATGTTTCGCCTGTTCTTCCGTCAAACCTACACTAGCAATCTCAGGAGAAGTATAAATACAGCGAGGGACTGCACGATAATTTACTATTTCAGCTTGACCGCAGGCATTCAGAGCGGCCACTCTACCTTCGTGAAAAGCGACATGTGCAAGCTGAATTCCACCGATTACATCACCGCAGGCATAAATAGAAGGAATGTTAGTCTGCATATATTCATCGACAGCTATTCCCTGCTTAGAGAAATCCACTCCAATTTCCTCTAAATCTAAGCCGTGTACTCTTGGTTTCCTCCCAATTGCAACAAGTACATAATCTGCCTGTAACTCTTGAATAATACCATCCTGAAGCTGTATAAGGACTTGCTTTTTATCCACGTTCAAATCCGTTACAGAGGTGGAGGTATGAACAGTAACACCTTCATCCGCCAATTTCCTATGTAATATTTCAGCAATATCTCGATCTTCACTCGGTAATAGTTGTTTTCCCATTTCAACTATCGTAACCTTCGTTCCCATCCTGCTATAAATACTAGCAAACTCGCAGCCAATTACACCTCCTCCAATAATCAAAAGAGAGGAAGGGATCGATGGAAGCGACATCGCTTGACCACTATGAATCACCCACTCTCCATCAAATGGTGCAAATGGTAAAGAGATTGGTTCTGACCCGGAAGCGACAATGACTTTACTTACTTCGATTTCTTCTTGTTGTTCACTATTGTTAATCCTTAATCGTTGATTCGTTATGAAAGATGCGCTTCCTTGAATAACGCGAATTTTATTCTTTTTCATTAAATATTGAATGCCTTGAACAAGCGTTGTAACAATTTCCTCTTTCCTTTGTTGTACGACACTCCACTCTATCTCAATGGACGAAGAAAGACGAATTCCTAAATTCTCTGCGTTTTTGACCAATTCATACGTATCGGCACTTTCCAATAAAGCTTTAGTAGGCATACACCCCTCATTTAAACAAGTTCCTCCTAGCAGCCCCTCTGTTATTAACAGTACATTTTGTCCCTGCTGGGCAGCAGTAATTGCTGCTACATACCCAGCAGGTCCCCCTCCTATAACGGCTATTGGTTTCACGGAATTGCTTCCCCCTTTCTATAAAAGCATTGTCAATGGCTGTTCTAAGTATCGTTTCACTGTTCGGAAAAAGGCTGAAGCAGGCGCCCCATCCAGCACGCGATGATCGAACGTTAAGCTAAGCGGCAAAAGAGTTCTTCGTTTCAATTCTTCTCCGATATAAACAGGAGCATCATAAGCAGCTCCTACACCTAGAATTCCCGTTTCAGGTGTATTCAAAATTGGAGTAAAGTGCTCAACACCGTATGAACCAAGATTGCTAATCGTAAAAGTAGAACCAGTCATTTCTTCGCTAGGAAGCTGCCCTTCACGAGCACGCTTAGCAAGTTCCTTCCCTTTTTTCGCTAGCTGTCGAACTGTACAAGCTTCCGCATTTCTTACCACTGGAACAACTAACCCTTTTTCTAAAGCAACAGCTATACCAAGATGAACAGACTCAAACAAATGAATTTTTTCATCTATATAAGCGCTGTTCATTTGCGGATGCTCTTGTAATGAAAGTACAACTGCTTTAGCAATAAAGTCTGTGATAGTAATTTTATTTTCATCATCAGTTTGGATGATTTTTGCAGATTGCTTCTGTAATTGAATTAAATCTGTTACATCAGCTTTTAGCGTAATCGTTAATTGAGCACTATTTTGTAAGCTATCTTTCATACGTGCAGCAATGACTTTACGCATGCCGGTAACAGACATTTCTTTTCTCTTCTCTACAGATGCTTGAGGAGAAATCGTTCTTTCTTCTTGAATTAGAGGCTCGGATTCTAGTTTCTTGATGGCTTCCTGTACATCTTCTTTCGTAATTCGTCCTCCTGGTCCGGTACCTTGAATCTTACTAATATCAAGATTAGCAGCCTGTGCAATTTTTCGTGCAACCGGGGAAATCTTCACGCGATCATTCGTTTTGCTAATCGGAAGACTTGATGGCTCTGAAGTGTTGGTTATTGCAGTCTGTTCCTTTTCTACTTTGTTTGTTTGAATATCGGACTCCTTCGTCACTATTTTTTCATTTGTATTGCCGATATAACAAATTACCGTTCCAGGCGGAACACCTTGCCCTTCTGGTACAGCAATATTTAGTAATGTTCCTTCTGCCGGGGATTCAATGTCCATTTCTATTTTTTCGGAATTAATACTAGCAATTAATTCACCCTTTTCAACAGAATCTCCCACTCCCTTATTCCATTCGGAAACGACGCCCTCTTTCATAGCCATACCTAATTTGGGCATTACTACTTCTACTGCCATACTGCATTCCTCCCTTTACTTAGTCGTAAGGCACTAATAAATTAGTGCCTTATGTTTTTCTTAGACTCCGAGAATAGATGTTTCTCCTAATAACTCTGATACAACCTTGATCACTTTTTCTGGTGTTGGTAAATAAATATCTTCTAGCGGTGGAGAAAATGGTACCGGTGTATGCGGTGCCGTAATCCGTTTGATTGGAGCATCGAGCGTATCGAAGCCTTTATCCGCAACCAATGCTGCAATATCAGTAGCTATACTGCATCTTGGATTTGCCTCATCTATCACAATCAATCGATTTGTCTTTGCAACAGAAGATAGAATCGTATCTTCATCTAAAGGTGATAAACTGCGTGGATCGACGATTTCCACTTCGACCCCTCTCTTAGCAAGCTGTTCCGCAGCCTGCTGAGCCGTTTGAACTTGCTTCCCAATTGCAACGATAGTCAAATCTGAACCTGTTCTCTTGACCTCTGCTTTTCCAAGCGGAATTGTGTAATAACCCTCTGGTACTTCACCTACCGCATTATAAAGCGTCTTATCTTCAAAAAAGATAACAGGATCATTATCCTCGATAGCTGCAAGTAGCAATCCTTTCGCATCATAAGGTGTAGATGGTACAACTACTTTCAATCCTGGTATACTCGTAAATAATGCATATAAGCTTTGTGAATGTTGAGCAGCTGCCCTAAACCCGGCACCATGCATCGTACGAACTGTAACCGGTACCTGCGCTTTCCCTCCGAACATATAACGGAACTTGGCGCCCTGGTTTAAGACTTCATCCAAACAGCTCCCAATAAAATCATTAAACATAAGCTCTGCAATTGGACGCAGCCCAGTTGAAGCAGCAGCCATCGCCGCTCCCATATAGCCCGCTTCCGCAATCGGTGTATCTAAAATCCGCTCTCGGCCAAATTCTTGTACTAACCCTTTTGTAACTCCTAATACACCGCCCCATGCTTCATCATCCTGTAGATGATCGACTTCTGCACCGCCAGCTACATCCTCTCCCATAAGAATGACATCTTCATCCCTTCTCATCGCAATCGCCATCGCTTCATTAATCGCTTGAGACATACTAATTTTTCTACTCATTCTCCATTCCTCCCTTTCAATGTTTAATAGGATACATATACATCTTTTAGTAAATCGTCTGCCTCTGGATAAGGACTTTCCTCACTGAACTTCACCGCTTGTTCAATTGCTTTTTCTACTGAACTTTCAAGAGAAATCAATTCTTTTTCAGATAAGAGCTGCTGATCCAATAAATAGTTTCTAAATTGTACAATGGCATCTTTCTCTTGCTTATGTTCTTTCTTTTCTTGGTCCACTTTATATTTCTGAGCATCTCCCTCGAAGTGTCCATAATTCCGATACGTTACGCATTCAATTAATGTCGGCCCTTCTCCTCTTCGCGCCCTTTGGACCGCCTCTTCCGCCGCCTTGTAAACAGCCATGACATCTTTTCCATCGACGCGAACACCAGGGATATTATAGCCAATCGCCCGGTCAGCTATCGTTTTACAACTAGACGCATAACTGAATGGAGTGGCTTCTCCATAGCCATTGTTTTCCGCAATAAAGATAACAGGTAGTTTCCAAATCGCCGCAAGATTAATCCCCTCATGGAAAGTCCCGTGGTTATTGGCACCATCACCAAAGAAGCAAACGCTTACATTGTCAGTCTTTTTATATTTAGCCGTTAATGCTGCACCGCAAGCAAGAGGAAAGCCTCCTCCAACAATGCCATTCGCCCCTAACATTCCTTTATCTAAATCAGCAATATGCATGGAGCCGCCTTTTCCTTTGCACAGCCCAGTTACTTTGCCGTAAATTTCAGCCATCATCCCATTTAAATCACATTCTTTTGCAATACAGTGACCATGACCACGGTGAGTGCTTGTAATACTATCTTTTTCATTAAGGTGGGCACAAACACCAACAGCTACAGCTTCCTCTCCCGCATATAAATGAACGAAGCCTGGTAAAATCCCTTTTGCAAATTGCTCATGAACTTTATCTTCAAATTGACGGATTTCTAGCATTTTTTTATACATCCAATACGCTTTTTCCTGAGATAACTTCACTTCTTTATTTTGGATCGTTTCCATTTTCCAGCCTCCTTAATGTTGATTCATTAAAGATTAATGCAAGTAATGTGCCAACGTGAAAAAACTTGAAATCAAAGAGAAATGTAGTTTTTTAATAAAAACAAAGTGAGACAAAANNTTTTGTCTCACTTTGTTTCCCTTTTTGCTATTCCTTTGATTTTTCAAACATTCTCTGGAGACAGGACTACAAAAATAACAAGCAGGAAATAATTCCACTCTCACTATCTACTATTCTGACCTAGCATTATAAGATGGGTATGGTAAACTTGGTCTGAAAGAAGAAATATTTCACGAAGGCAACTTCCTTTTTTCTTTATATATACTGTCAGGGGTGGGACTCGCTTGTTACAGAATTTAAATCATTTTCTTGAAAAAGCGATGCCTATTATTACGCCAGCTAGTGTTGTACTCGGTGTAATCTTCGCTTATTATTTAGAGTCCTATGTCTTCCTCGTTCCTTGGATTTTTGCCTTTATTACATTCACGGGAAGTCTAGGTTCTAATTTCAAATCATTAAAGAATATTGCAACTAATCCAATGCCGATTCTTGTTGTGCTCGGAATTCTTCACGTCATTATGCCTGTTTGGGCATGGACACTTGGACATTTAGTGTTTCCTGGAGATTCCTTGACCGTTACAGGATTAGTGCTAGGTGTTGTCATTCCAACTGGAGTAACTAGCTTACTTTGGGTCACCATCTACAAAGGAAATGCAGTTTTAGCGCTTACGATTGTATTAATCGACACTTTATTATCACCAATTATCGTTCCATATAGTGTTGCTTTCTTCAGTGGTACAACAGTTGAGATGAATACAATGGCCTTAATGAAAGGGCTAATCGGCATGGTCGTTATTCCTTCTGTAATTGCCATGCTACTTAACCAAGCAACAAAAGGAAAAATCAAGCCGGTTCTTGGTCCAAAGCTAGCTCCTTTTTCAAAAATGGCTATCGGTGTTTGCGTGACACTAAATAGCGCAAAAGTAGCTCCTTATTTAAGTAAAGTCGATGCCAAGCTTATCAAAATGGCCATCATGGTCTTTCTTATTGCCTTTTCAGGTTATCTTCTATCTTGGATGATTGCCAAGTTCTTAAAATGCGAGAAGGAAGAAATTATCAGCGTTATGTATACAGGCGGCATGCGAAATATCGCAGCAGGAGCTGTTCTAGCTGTTGCTTATTTCCCAGCTGCTGTCGCTGTGCCTGTTATTCTTGGTACTCTATTCCAACAAGTTTTAGCATCCTTTTACGGAGCATGGCTTAACCGTTATTATCATAATTCCTCGAAACAAAAAGCCGCATAATGAAAAAACCGACCTTCATCGGTCGGTTTTTTCGTCTAAAAATGATTACCTATCTCATTTTGCAACTGTAATTTCACCATTGGTAGTCCTTAATTTTACAACATATTTCCCTTTTCCAATTACCGTAGATCCTTCATATTTATCGAGAATACTAATGTCTCCATTAGCAACTTCCACATCAAAGGTTGTGTTGGTTGGTTCCTTTTCTGTTCGAACGATAATCTCTCCGTTCGCGGTTGTCAATTGCATCCTGCGATCCAAGTCTTTCGTTTCAACTAAAATTTCACCATTCGTTGTAGATCCAATAATATCTCCTTCTACACCTTGTAAGTAAATTTCACCGTTCGCCGACTCAACATTCACACGCTTAGCCATAATCGTATCTAATTCTATCTCTCCATTTGCTATTTTCACTTGTAGATTATTTACCCTCATTTGTTCGATTTGAACTTCACCATTTCCGTTCTTAATGGTAAACGCTTCATATTGTTTTTCCGGTAAAAAGATTTTTAAATGCTGTGATTGGGTATGAAACCCAAAACGAAACAACCATTTTTCTTTTAATTTAAATGAGACGGAAAGGGTATCTCCTTCTACCTCTGTTGTAAAAGTTGATTCGCTCCCTTTGTACCCTTTCGTCACGAGTTCTATCTTAGCTGCAGAAGCTTTTGTAGGAATAATTTCTACTCTCGCATTGTCACTATCTACCTTCAAGGCCGTAAATTCCTCTTTAATCATTTTTTCTTCCATCGTTGCATCCGCTTCAATCGTTGAAGGATAAGTGAAAAGACCTCCGACAACACCAATTGCTAACAAAATAAGAGCGATAATCGATAATTTTTTTATATTAATCATGCTTCAACCCTCCTTTTACAAGCGATACATTGAATTGCAAATAGCGAATAAGTCCTTTGGTTAATGCCTTTGTTGCGAATAACATTCCAATTCCAACAAAAATACCGATTCCACATAATCCGATAGCGCTAAATACATCAAACAACCAAAAATCACCCATTATCATATTAAACAGCACACCTAATGGAGAAAGAATGAACGCTAAAGAAACAACCCAGCCAGCAAAAAGAAGAGCTAATAACCCAATAAATGGACCCAATACAATCACAAGGTTAAAAAAGCCTAACCCGATCACCGCCCAAACAGCACGCATAATATTTCCGGCAGATGCTGAATGCTCTACTTTTTCAATGCGCGCAGAAGCTACTAGCTCTTTCGCGATTTGCTTAGGAGAGCCAAGTGCCTTTGAAATTTCCTCTTCAGTCTTTCCTTCCTCTAAACCAATTGCAAAATATTCTTCATAATCTTGTAGAATCTCTTGACGCTCTTCTATGGATATATTTCTTAAAGACAACTGTAATTGATGTAAAAACTGTTCTTTATTCATGATTTACACCTTCTTTTATTAATTGATTCACACCATTTGAAAATTGAACCCATTCGGCCAAAAGTTCGTGAAGATAATTCCTGCCTTTATCGGTTAACGCATAATATTTACGTGGCGGACCTTCTGTCGATTCCTTTAAATACGTTGTGAAATATTCTTCTTTTGTTAATCGTCTTAACAACGGATATACCGACCCCTCGGAGATTTCAATTTGATCAGAAATCTTCTGCACTAGCTCATAACCATAGCAATCTTTTTTATCCACTAAAACAAGGACACATAATTCCAAGACCCCTTTTTTAAACTGAACGTTCACAATCTCACCACCTCTTTCTTTAACTTTTCGGTACTATTCATTATATAGTACCTGGCAAAATCTTATACATTGATTTTAATGTAGCATATGCTACTGTCCATTACAAGGTACCGTTTTATATTTTTCCAAAAGTGAACTATTTTTACAAAAGAACCGATATACTAATTAAAGATGAAAGGAGTGAATGATGTGATCAAAAAAGACGTAAAAAAGAAGGACTACGAATTTCTATCACATGAAATGCACTACCTTGAAACAGCAGGAGTGATTTCATCTGAAGAAAAAGAGAAAATCTTAAACACGTATGAAATAAAACCGGGATCAAGTTTTATTCAGATTGTATTAACAATCGGAGCTTTACTTCTAGGAATCGGAGTTTTAAGTTTCGTTGCCAGCAATTGGATGTACCTCCATAAAGGAATTAAATTTTTCTTAATTATTGCTGGTATCATTGGGTTTCAACAAGCTGGACTTCGTCTTGAAGTAACCTATCCCAAAACAGCTCGAAGCCTCCATTATATTGGACTATTAATTTTTGGAGCGGGCATTTTCCTTGTAGAACAAATGTTTAATCTTAGCATTAATTTTAATAACTCCTTTCTCCTATGGGCACTTGGAACAATACTTATTGGTTATTATTTAAAAGATGTACTCATTTTACTTTTTACAACACTTTTATTATTCATCTATATAAATGGCAGTATGTTTTTAGACGAAACAGCTTATCCATTTGCCATTCTGATTTTTTTACCGGCTCTTTACTGGATGTTAAAAGAGTTCCGTTTCCCAAAACGTTTCACCTTCTCTTTAAATGCACTAGCGATTAATACAATTATCTTATTGTTATTCGAATTCGTGCCGAAAATAATTAATGCTTATGAGGAAGAAATTGTTCTTTCAATTTTATTCGTACTCGGATTAGCCCTAACCTATCTGCCAGTTCCAGAACAAGTACAAAAGATGACCCACTTACAAGGTCATCTGTTACATGGCATAACAGCGCTGTTTCTTACGTATCATTATTCGATTATCTTTGCAATTGCCTATCTTATTTTCCTTCTATATCTCGTGAATAAAGGAAGCTTAATTAGCATTGCTATTATTTGTGCACTAATCTTACGCTATTACATGGATTTCTCCTTTGATTTCTTACCAAAATCGCTTGTTTTTATCATCGCAGGCATCATTTTAATCGGTTTTGGCTTCTTCTTTGAGCATCAACGAAAGAAAGGAGAGACGAATCATGAAGAATAACCTTTTCATGCGAATACTAGTCTTTTCAATTCCTGTTTTACTCTTAATTGGATTAGCAATTCCACCTACATGGACCTCTTTAACAGGAGAAGAAATTCGATTAAAAACCGAGCCTATCGATCCGACCGATTTATTTCGCGGCAGTTATGTTACTTTGTATTATGAAATTGAACAAGTGACATCAGAACAACTATCTGACTCTGTTGTTAAAAAAATTGAGCGTAAATCAGAAGGCGATATACTTCCTGTGTTTGTTCAATTAGAAAAAGGAAGCGACGATATTTACAACGTCAAAAAGGTTACAAACAAAAAACCGTCAAGCGGCATTTATCTAAAAGGCACCTTAAATATTCCATATGAAATGCAAGTCACTCCTCCAGAATCATTTCATATTCAATACAATCTGGATAATTACTACGCTCCAAAAAAAGATGCGGAAGAAATCGAAGCTGTGACCTCCACTAAACCAGCATTAGCGATTGTCAAAGTAAAAAATGGTCGTGCTATCTTAATGGATATTATTGTTCCGTAACAAAGCCATTATAAAAAAAAGAGGGTAAATCAAATGTAGATACTTTTGATTCACCCTCTTTGTCTTGCCCCTATTCATTCACCTCCCCTCATTATTAAAAAACAGTAAAATATCCCATAAAACTAGTAACATAAACCAAAGTTTGGTAACTTAATAGAAAGAACGAATTTAATCGAAACCATAACTGCTCTTTGTCTTCTATATTGCTATAGGATAGGTCTTACTATCTATATAACTTTCAATAATAAGTCCGAAGTATTATATATACACTATATTTTTTAATCATTATGACCGAAGCAAGATTACTATGAAAGCAAGGTGAAAAGAATGAAAAAACTAGGAAATGCACTCATTTTATCAACAAGTATTTTGATAGGCGTACCAACCGTCTCTATGATGCCACTAGGAATAACTACCGTTGAAGCGAGTTCTGCTGAAAAGATTAGCAAAACCTCCTATCAAACGACTGCTAACTTAAATTTACGATCCGGGGCCAGCACAAAAACGAAACTCATCCTTACGATTCCAAAAGGAAAAATAGTCACGTCTACTGAAAAGAAAGGGACATGGTCTAAAGTATCTTATACATACAAATCGAAAGGAAAAAATATAACGAAGACAGGCTGGGTCAGCAATAAGTATTTAAAAGAACATTATCAATATTCAACGATCAAAACAGCCTATTTTTTCACTCAAAAACGAACAAGCCTATACTCCACACCTGACACAAAGAAAAAACAAGTGACAACCGTTTCAAGTAATAATGGCTTTTATTCGAAACAAAAGATCATTAATAGTACGGGTCAAACATGGTATCGTATTGCCTATAAAGGAAAAACCATGTACGTAAATAGCAGCGATGTGAAGAAAAACACCTTCACCTCTTTTTCAGAAAAAAAATATAAGGCAAAAAAAGACACATTTTTGTATGAATTTTACGGAAATGCCCATAAAAAACTAGTTCAAGTCCCTCAGGATGCCAGTATTTCCTCTAGTAAGAGAATTGGAGATTGGTATAGTGTAAGATATGCTGGAAAAACAGGATACGTCTATATTGGGGAATTTTCTGAGTACGCTGATGAAATCACCTATACGTATACGGACACTAGCGAAACTTTCTACATAACAACAAATGAAGCTAATCTATATGCCGCTGCCGACTCTACAAAGGAGAAAATAGCTACCATTGCTGCCAATAATAGATTTGCTTCTACGCAGAAGGTAGAGAATAGTCTTGGCGAAACATGGTATCGTATTTCGTATAATAATCAAGATGTATATATCAATAGCCAGGATGTACGTACCGATTCCTCTTCTGACATAGACATAATAGAGGAAATAATCCCAGAAACTACATTTGTCACAACAATAGATGTAAACTTACATCAAAAGCCCGACGCAGCTTCATCTATTGTAAATACGATATCGAAAGACACAATCATTGTCGCAACAAAAAAGACATCTAATGAATGGTATCAAGTAAATAACGCAGGAAATATAGGTTATGTTTCTAGCGATATATTAAAACAAGTGAGAACGGGTGATCCAATGAATGGTCGGGAAGGTTATCAATTCATAGATTTACGTACACAATCGCTCGTTACAGCCAAACAAATTGATGAATATATTGAAAAGAATTATACATCTCATGGACAAGTCAGCGTGTTAACAGGCAAAGGTCAAGTATTCATTGATGCAGGAAATAAATATGGCGTGAACGCTCTTTACCTAGCCGCTCATGCAATCCATGAAAGTGCTTTTGGTACCTCTCAAATTTCGTTAGGCAAAAATAATTTATTTGGTTTTGGTTCATATGATGCCAGTCCATATATCGCATCATATCGCTTCCCTTCCATCGATGAGAATATTATGTACATTGCACAACAAATGAAAGCTACGTATTTGAATGAAGTATCTGGAGGCTTCCGCTATAAAGGGGCTTATCTCGGTTTCAGTACCAAGGATTTGAATAATAAACGGTTAGATGCTAATAGTGAGGGAATGAACTTCTATTATGCAAGTGATCCAAACTGGGGAAAAGGAATCGCAAGACATATGCAAGCAATTTTGCCATATGATAAATCCTATTACAGCAAAGCAGCAGCTGATAAAGAGATTCAAACATCACCACCCACTCCAATTGGCAGTGATATTTTCCCGGACAACATCCAAGCAAAAGCCAATCAAGATTTAGTCCTTTCTAGCAGCAAAGAGGCTAATGATCGTGCATTAACACTAAAGAAAGGCTCTGCTTTTACTTTACTTGAAAAAGCAAATGACTATTGGGTGAAAGTTATGGTAGAAGATAAGATTTACTGGACCAAAGATATTAACTTTGTAGAGTATAAAAAGTATATCTCTGTTCAAAACTTAGGTAGAACAACGGCAAATGATCTAAAAGTCAGAAAAGGTGCAAGCACTTCAACTGATATCATTACTGCACTAGATCTGAATACGTATGTCCACTTAGTGCTTAATGAAAATGGAACTTTAACGATGGACAGCTCAAAGAAATGGTATAAAGTCGAATTGACGGATGGCACAATTGGATGGGTACATTCTTCGTATATTGCAAAAGAATTAAATTAATGATGGACAGGCAAAAAAATCCGAAGAGAATGTAAATTTCTCCTCGGATTTTTTTCATTAAACAATATCGTTAATGAATTCCATGTATTAGGATAAATATTTTCTAAGATCTACATTACGGAATCCACTTGCTCCCATCTTCACCGTACTGCTCCCCGTCGCTTATAATCTATCACCAAACGTGGTACTATAAACACATGAAGGAAAAAGGAGGAAATAACTTGAAAGCTGAAATAATCGAACGATTCACTTCCTATGTAAAAATAGACACTCAATCCAATGAAACAAACGCAGCATGTCCATCTACTCCAGGACAATTAATCCTTGCAAATCAATTAGTGGAAGAGCTAAAAACGATTGGCATGGAAGACGTGACTATTGATACAAACGGATATGTGATGGCCACACTGCCTTCTAATACAACGAAACAAGTACCAACGATTGGGTTTTTAGCCCACGTGGACACAGCCACTGATTTTACAGGGAAAGATGTAAAACCGAAAATTGTGGAAAACTACGACGGCAAGGAGATTACCTTAAATAAAGAACTCTCTGTCGTTTTATCTCCGAAAGAGTTCCCTTCGCTCTCCCATTATATCGGACATACACTCATAACAACGGATGGAACGACGCTTCTTGGGGCCGATAATAAATCCGGGATTGCTGAAATTATGACGGCCATGGACTATTTAATAAAGCATCCGGAAATTAAACATGGAAAAATCCGTGTAGCTTTTACACCTGATGAAGAAATTGGTCGAGGCCCTCATAAATTCGACGTAGATGCCTTTAACGCCAAATTTGCCTACACAGTTGATGGCGGTCCTCTCGGTGAATTAGAATACGAAAGCTTTAACGCAGCGGGTGCTAAGATTACGATTAAAGGGACGAATATCCACCCTGGAACAGCGAAAGGAAAAATGGTCCACTCTTCCAAAATTGCGATGGAGCTGCATAGCAAACTGCCTATAGCCGAGGCACCTGAATATACAGAAGGATATGAAGGTTTCTATCATCTTCTCTCTTTCAACGGAGATGTGGAAGAAACAAAATTATCCTACATTATTCGCGATTTTGATCGAAATCAATTTAACGAACGAAAACAGTTCATTAAACAGATTGTAGATGAGTTGCGTGAAAAATACGGCCAAGATCGTATTCTTCTTGAGTTAAATGATCAATATTATAATATGAAAGAAAAAATCGAACCCGTTAAAGAAATTGTCGACATCGCCTCTCAAGCTATGAAAAATTTAAACATCGAGCCAAAAATTTCACCTATTCGCGGCGGTACAGATGGTTCTCAATTATCTTATATGGGACTGCCTACACCAAATATATTCACAGGCGGCGAGAACTTCCACGGAAAATATGAATTCATTTCCGTCGATAATATGATAAAAGCAACCTATGTCATTATTGAGATTGCAAAGCTATTTGAAGAAACAGGAGAATAATAAAAAAGTGCCAGATGCCTTTTCATAAGATAAGGCACACTGGCATCTTTTCATGTTATCACAATGATTGTTGGCTTCTTTCCTTTTCCTCTAACGCGCCGTAATACATATACATATTTTTACCCAATGATTTAGAATAGTACAACGCATCATCAGCATGCTTATAAAGTACTTCTAAATCTGTTCCATCATTTGGATATAACACACCGCCCACACTAACCGTAACGTTCTTGCTATGAAGGATTTTATTCCCTTGTGAAAATAACTCTGATGCGCTATCACAATCATTAATCCACGGCCTATTTAAAGCGTCTATAATAGAACAAGCTATTTTTTGAAGTTCTTCCTGACTACTTATATTTTCAATGACTATAGCAAACTCATCTCCACCAAACCTAGCAATAAAAGCATCTTCCGGCAAAGTCTGTTTCATATACGAAGCCACGTACTTTAATAAAATATCTCCTTTATCATGACCCAGCGCATCATTAACTACTTTAAAATTATCCAAATCTAATAACAACATTCCAAATTTCTTTTTATGCTTCATTAAAACTCCATTGACTTCACTTTCAAATGCCGCTCGATTTTTTAAACCTGTGAGTCCATCATGAAAAGCTAAATACATCGGTTTTGCCACCATTTTTGTTATTAAAAAGGCTAAGATAATGGCTAAGATTATGGTCCCTACAAACTGAAAGATAAATGCCAACTTATTTTTTGACAATTCCTCTTGTACGGCATCTTCATTGTATACAATCTCTACTAAACGAGTTGTGGAATGACCTCTGCTCTCATCCGAATGATATTTTACATATTTATAGATAACATCCTTACCCTTATATGTATCGCTAAATAGTAACGTATCTTCATCATCTTCTAGCCACTCTAAATATTTTCTACGATCCACACCTAATCGATTGCCTTCTGGTGAAGATTCTCCTATTAAATATCCATCATTGTTATAAATCGCTATGTTCTCAATAAATTCGTACTTCTCTTTCAACTCTTCAATTGTTTTTAAAAAATTAAACTTATTAAAAATTTCGTCATTTTTTAAATCGTACCCTAATTCAATGATATATTGATGATCTTTTGTCGGCAGATAACTAAATTTTTTCAGCTCTCCTGTTTTTTGCTGAATATCCACTCCATCATGTGTAAATCCTCCGTTTATTCTCCTATCGTCCAATAATTCTGAAAATTCTTTGCAACACTGACTAAAATTAATACCGATATCCTTTTGAAAGCTACTATGAATAATGGTATTTTCATTATTAATAATATATACATCCATACCTAATTCATTTTTTAATGCCTTGAAATTCCACTCATTAAAGTTGCTATTCTTCTCATATTGTTCTAATAACTCAATTGAGTTGTTTTCCATAACCTTTGCAATGCTATTATCAAATATTGCATAGGCTTGATCTAAATCTTTTAAAACCTGAACAATATTCATTTCTACCAATTCGATTTTGGTCTCATGATCCTCTATTAATTCCTGGCTCATTCTATTCATATTAACCAATGATAATAACAAAATAAGAAGGACTGAAAAAAGAGTCATCATCATTAATAATTTCCATCTAAATTTCTTCAACAATAGTACCACGCTCTTTTTAAATTTAATAACAGAGTAGTTATACAAGGTGCTGATTTTAGTAAATTAGATTTATTTTTCATTATTAAAACATGCATCACCTAAAATATATAATAAATACCTTTATTTTGATATCATACCATAAAAAACATTCAGTTTATATGAATTAAGCCTAGCACTTTACCCTACCCAATAAATAAAAAAATACCAGAAACCCAAAAGGTAATCTGATACTTTTTTTATTTATCGTATTCATTTATCTCGAAATTTCACGGTATAAATCATGCTCCTTTATATAGGAATAGCACTCATCTGGAAGTAAAAACTCTGGATCACCATTTCTCGCTAGTTCTTCTCGGATATACGTAGAGCTAATTTCCATTGCAAGGCCTTTATCTAAAAATTGAAATCTTCCATCATCATAATTTCTTAGCAAAGCTGAAGAACTAATCGTTTTTAACATATCAATTCCATTTCTAGCCATCACAATAAATTGATTATTGGCAACTAATTGTTCATCCATCCTCCATTTCCCCTCAGCAATATCGACTAAAAGATCCGCCCCCATAATGAAAAAAAGTTCTGCTTTAGGAAAGGTTTTTCTGAAATATTCCATCGTATAGTACGTATATTGCTTCCCAGGTAAAACATGTAATTCATACGTATCTAAGAGGAAGGTCTGTTTATTCTTAATAGCTAAACGGACCATTTCTTCTCGATGTTGATCAGATGTTTGTAATTTCTTATCTACTCGTTTATGAGAGGAAGGCAAAAAGATGACAAAATCTAACTTTTTACGATGACGAACTGTATTCGCGGTCCATAGATGCACATTCGTAATCGGATCAAAGGATGAACCATACACGCCAATTCGTGCTCCCTCTTTAAATAACGCATCGACATCCTTACCTGGATTTAAATTTTCAAAATATAATTTAGTTGCTGCCGGACTCATCCTTCCCCCTCCTTATCCTTTATGTTTCTTTCAACTTAGCTACTTTTTCTTGCACAGCAGCAATATGCTGCATTTTATTTTCCCAACACTTTGTACTAAGATCTACCGGATATTCTTCTGGATGCAAAATGCGTTTATATTCGTCCCATAATAACTGTAAGCTATCTTTTGTATATTGTTGAATGTCATAAATATTAGGTAATTCATATACTAATGTTCCATTCACAAATATGTCATGGTGCAAGTTTCTTGCTTCAAAATTCGTAACAAACTTACTAATATAAGGATGGACTGGATGGAACATTTTTAATTTTTCTTCTTGTTGAACTTGTTCTTCTTCTAAAGCAATATAATCTCCCTCAGAGCGTTTATTAGCTTGATTAATAATTCGGTACACTTTTTTCAGTCCGGGTGTTGTGACTTTTTCAGGATTTGCAGAAATTTTAATCGTATCTACCATGCCTCCTGATTCCTCTTCAATTGAAACTAATTTATACACAGCTCCAAGCGCCGGCTGGTCATACGCTGTAATAAGCTTTGTGCCAATTCCCCAACTATCAATTTTTGCCCCTTGGGATTTTAAGTTCATAATCGTATATTCATCTAAATCATTAGAAGCGATAATCTTTGCCTCTGTAAAACCAGCATCATCCAACATTTGTCTAGCTTGCTTAGAAAGATAAGCTAGGTCACCGCTATCTAGCCGAATACCGATAAAATTGATTTTATCGCCTAGCTCTTTTGCTACTCGAATAGCAGTTGGAACCCCTGACTTTAACGTATCAAAGGTGTCGACTAAAAACACACAATCTTTATGACAACTTGCATATTTATGGAAAGCTACATATTCATCTCCATACGCTTGAATCATTGCATGAGCGTGAGTACCTGAAACAGGTATTCCAAATAATTTCCCCGCTCGAACATTACTTGTCGCGTCAAATCCCCCTATGAAAGCGGCTCTTGTGCCCCAGATTGCGGCTTCCATCTCTTGAGCTCTTCTAGTTCCAAATTCCATAGCTATTTCATCGCCTACAACTTGTTTGATTCTAGAGGCTTTCGTTGCGATTAATGTTTGGTAATTGACGATATTGAGCAAGGCTGTTTCAATGAGCTGTGCTTCTGCCAACGGTGCTTCAATACGCATAATAGGCTCATTCCCAAAAACTAATTCCCCCTCCTTCATTCCCTGAATGGTTCCCGTAAACTTTACGCTGCGTAAATATGTTAAAAACTCTTCATTATATCCTAATTCATCGCGTAAATATTCAATATCACTATCGCTAAAGGCAAACTGATTAATATACTCAATTACTTTTTCTAACCCCGCAAAAACAGCATAGCCATTTCCAAAGGGAAGTTTCCTAAAGTACAGTTCGAATACAGCCTTCCTTTGATGGATGCCATCACTCCAATAAGCTTGCGCCATATTAATTTGATATAAATCGGTATGAAGAGCTAAACTATCATCTCTATATGATCTTTTCATCATCTTCTCTCCTTTTACTTATTCAATTTGATCGAATTTCAGCACCTAAACTATTTACAAAGTGCGTTAATGCCCATTTATGTCCCTCTTCGTTAAAACTAGCTACTGCTTTTTCATGTACGACGATATGATATCCAAGATTATAAGAATCTACTGCTGTATGCAGCAGACAAATATCTGTACAAACACCAACTAAATGAACTTCTGTTATTCCTCTTTCACGAAGCTTAAGATTCAAATCCGTTCCTGCAAAAGCAGAATATCTTGTTTTGTCCATCCAATATACATGGGCCTCATGTTGATACTGTTCGTATAGCGATTGCAAATGTCCGTATAATAATCTGCCCGGTGTTCCTTTGATATTATGAGGTGGAAATAAACTTGTTTCCGGGTGAAAAGGATCCTCTTTCTCATGGGCATCAATCGCAAAAACGACAAAATCACCCTGTTCTATAAACTCTTTTGTTAGACTAACAATCGTTTCTTCAACCTTTTCTGCTGGCTCTCCTACCGGCAAAGCTCCATTAACAAAATCATTGGTGTAATCAATATTAATCAATGCTCTTTTATTCATTTATACCCTCTCCTCTTGTATTTTATATTAATGATTAACTAAACGTTAATTATTTTTCTAAAAAAAGAGAAACAACTCGGCACATTTTCTCTTTTTCGGAAGCTTATTTATAAATACTCTTCACAGGTTTTTGATCATTAAACCGATAAAGCTTTGTTTTAAACTTTGAATTTCTTTGAGTTGTTTTTGGATTTCCTTCTTTATCACACACTAATTCAATAAACGGTAATTTGGGTGCTTTTCTCCAAAAGAATGGTTCTGATTTTACCACTTCATCTACTATATCTTCTGCGACAGATAAAATAACACTTCGCAGCTCTGACAATGTAAATTCTTCAGGTAAGAACTCCCGGGCCAACGTTGTTTGAACCATATCTAATTGAATGATAGTTAAGGCATCTTTTATAATCTTTTGATGATCAAAGGCCAAAGGTAAGGTAAAGACTTCTTCTATAGTAAACAATTCCACTTCGGCGGCATCATCTCCTGCTTTGCGCATAGATAATAAATACTCTGGCACGACTGCATAATGAGAATTCGTAATAATCCAACCTCTGGGATCCCTTCCTTCCTTATCATATACCCCAAAATGTTTTACGTGAATATTAGTCACACCTGTTTCTTCTTCAAGCTCTCGCTGAGCGGCTTCATATGCCGTTTCTTTACTATCAATAAAGCCGCCAGGTAATGCCCATTTCCCTCCTTCAATATTCGGCTGCCCTTCACTATTTTTTAAAGAACGTTTGATTAACATCACCTTTAACGTCCTTCCATATACCGCCTCTTCATCTTGAACAATTGTAAAAATTACGTTATCACTCGTATAGCCATCAGGCGTCTTATATTGACTTACCTTATATTCTTTAAGTGCTTCCTCAGGTCTTACGAACTCCTCCGACATACCTTTCACCTCATAACAAACATTCAAACTTTTTATACATTCGTTTCTTTTATTAATGTTTAACTAATCGTTAATCAAATGATATAACATATATAATCTTTTTGCAAGCCCTTTTATAAAGTACAACCTCCATCAATGGGGGTTTTGCTTCATCCCCCACTGATAGTTAGTCACGTTCTACGGTCACTA
>NZ_JBALMU010000039.1:0-17938 GCF_036962285.1 Bacillus sp. JJ634 | reverse complement strand
TAGATGAGGGCAGTTGTCACCCACCTCTCTTCCTTGTTCACCCTGAATCTTGAGGTGGGGGTCTTACTGCCCGTTAAGAGTGGGATAAAAAACGAATAAAACCAGGTGCTGCTTTATGCAGCAACCTGGCTCTTATGCTTATGCTTTACTCTTCCACTGTTCTCCTAAAATCTTCTCATTACTTGCTCCTGGACTCAGCCCAACATATTTATAATTCGGCGTAAAGCTTGAGAATTTAATCGGGCAAGCTATCTGCCTTTCATTTCCTCCATGGACATTCGGAACATCGACAAGCATGCCGCGCGCTTTCATATGAGGATGCTCACAAGCTTCTGCAAAGGTTAAAACGGGCTCGACACATGCTTCAATTTCTGTAAAAATATCATTCCACTCGGCAAATGTTTTTGTTAGGAACGCTTCTCGAACGATTTCTTTAAACTCTCGAATTTGTTCCGGTTCCTGACTCATACTCATTTCAAATAGTTCAGGACGCCCAATGCCTTCGCACAATCGTTTCCGAAATACAGGCTCTAAACTACCTACGGAAAAATATCGACCATCTTTCGTTTCATAAAAATCATAGAATGTACCGCCATTTAACAGCATATCCTCTGGCTCCAAATCGATTCTATCATTTAAATACATCGGTGCAGATAATGCGTTTAATGTAAAGCTGCAGTCTGTCATACTAATATCAATATATTGACCTTCTCCCGTTTGCTCCCTATATAAAGCAGCCGCTAAAATGCCCGCTACTGCATGCATTGAACCGCCTGCGATATCAGCAATTTGGGTGCCATTCTTCGCTGGTCCTTCTTTTTTCGTGCCAGAATAGCTCGATAAACCAGCCATGGACACATAGTTAATATCATGACCTGGGCGATCTTTATAAGGACCTGTTTGTCCAAACCCTGTAATTGAGCAGTAAATTAGACGCGGATTGATTTGTTTCAAAGCTTCATATCCTAGTCCTAAACGCTCCATCACACCTGGGCGAAATTGCTCTAGTATAATATCATATTCTTCCACTAATTTTTTAACTGCTTCAATCGATTCTTGCTTTTTTAAATCTAACGTAATAGACTGCTTAGAACGATTTAAGTATGGATCCATTGCCCACGCTTCTACACCAGAAGGCCTTTCAACCCGAATTACATCAGCTCCCAAATCAGCTAACAGAAGCGTAGCAAATGGCCCCGGCAGCAATGTTGAAAAGTCTAATACTTTTAAATTGGATAATAGTGTCATTACCTTCTCCCTCTCCGAAACATATTCCATATTAAAAAACTAGCTTATATATATTTTCTATATTTATACAAATTATCCTTTTAAAACCACAATAATAACTGATAATCCCTTCTAAATCTAGGATATTTTGTAGAAATATAAGGAAATAAGAAACAGATTCCCTCATGGATACTAGTCTCTTTCCAAGAATGAGAAGATGAATGCCTTTTTTAATCATGTTAAATACGAATATAAAAAAGCAGCCGGCTAGTGACCTGCTGCTTTTTTATATTCCTTTATGCTAAATGAGATTGTGACACACAAGAGTCTTTCCACTTTTGCAATTGCTTCATTCCTCTTTGAGAACGTAGCTGCTCTTTGGCCAGCGCAATTCCCTCTTCAATCGTCGGTGTAGCACCAAAAAGATAATAGCGAATACCTGTATTAAAGAGAACTTGCTTGTAATAATAATTCAATTGTTCCGATGTCTCGCCACTTAATAAAGCGAGAATAATATCAGCTTGTTCTTTACGAGTCAGCTTTTCCTTCTTTTCTTCCTCAAATAGACCATACTCATCAGGCTTGACAATGAAGGAATCCAACTCATTATTCTTTAATGTATAAATAAAACTGTTGCGATGAACAGGCAAATCTTCAGAACCCTCTACCCCTTGAACAATATAAACATTTTCATAAGGTAGGCTAGCAAAAATCGGGGCAATCTTGACAATCGCTGTTCGATGAAATGCCCCCATCATCAACAATTTTGCATTGGATATATTCAAAAGCTTCTCCACTGTATTCATTAAAGTACGAACACCCAACTCTTCACGAATGGAGCGCAATTGTGCTAAAGACGGACAAAATCGATCTGCCCAAGCAAATCCAATGTTAGCAGAATCGATGGTTTCAGAAAGAGATTGGACATCTCGATTCGTGTTTACCCCTAGTTCTTCTACAATTTCCTTAATAGACGTTCCATACCTTGGCGGTAATGATTCACTACTATGCAAAAAAGCTGGAAGACCGCTTTCAGCTAATAAAATAGAGACTGGTACTGTCGCTGCAAATAAATTTCTGCCTGTATACGCTCCAGCAAAATCGACTATACGATCACGGATAGACTCTTTTATAGTTAGCTTGTCCGTATTCTCTTGAAAAGTCTGAACAAATGCCAGTAACTCTTCTGGAGACTCCATCTTAATGCGCTCTGCAATAAAATAAGCTGCAATTTGAGCATCTGTTGCTTTTCCTTCTACGATGAAACGCGCAAGCTCTCTCGTTTGTTCATAGGAAAGATCTTTTGCACCACGCTTGCCTCTGGCTACTTCTTTGATCCATTGTTGCAATGTATTTCACCCTCTTAACTTAAACATATTCATCACTCTGTATATAATCAAGCATACTGGGCTAAAACCATTCCTTCCTCTTGTAACGCTTCATTCACCCGGTCTGCCAAAATTTCTCTAAGGTATGGATGGAATCCCAAGTAATCACATAGAGTAATATCCTTATCTGATTGTACCATATCAATTGTTTTTTCTATACCTTTAATTAGCAGACCTGTAAATAGTAAATATGGAATGACTATAACGGAATCTACATCTCTTGCAAGGGTTTCTTCTAACAAGTCTTCAAAACGAGGCTTTGCTGCGGCTAAAAAACATGGAGCCACATAAGAGAAGTTAGTTTTATTGTGGAAAAGGTGAATAATTTCTTCAAAATTTCGAATTGTATCTGCATCACTACTTCCGCGTCCCACCAATAGAATTGCTGTATTCTCGTCTATAACGGTTGTCTTTTCTTGAATTCTTTCTAATAAAATGTCCACAATTCTTTCATGAACGCCAAAAGGCTTGCCAAAAGAAATTTTCACATGGGGATGACGAGCTTGTAGAACTTCTAGTTCTTCTGGTATATCCTTTTTAACATGTCCCGCCGCTAATAACAGAACAGGAATAACAGCTATTTCTGTTGCTCCTTGTTCAATACACCGGGTAAAGCCTTCTTCTATTGTCGGATGAGCCAATTCTAGAAAACTAATTTCTTGAATCGGCACTGACACTAATTGTTGCGTTTTTTGAACAAATTCAATGGCTTGCTGACATCCTTCCTGTACTCGACTGCCATGGCATACATATAAGACCGCCTTCATACGCTTTCCCCTTCTAAAAACCATTTAGATTCCACTAAATTAGCTTCCTTAAACCAAGCAATTTTCTCTCTTACTTTCACTACTTCTCCAATAATAATCATACTCGGATTTTCAATCTTTTTCTCTTTCACAACTTCTACAATCGTACTAAGTGTACCCGTTACCGTACGCTGTTCCGCCTTTGTTCCCCAATGAACTAACGCGATTGGCGTATCAGCGCTCTTTCCATTATTAAGCAATGATTGA
Organism: Bacillus sp. JJ634; assembly: GCF_036962285.1. Lineage (NCBI taxonomy): Bacteria > Bacillati > Bacillota > Bacilli > Caryophanales > Bacillaceae > Bacillus > Bacillus sp. JJ634. The sequence continues at coordinate 14,310 of NZ_JBALMU010000039.1, read as the reverse complement.
CAAATATATGATAGATTGCCGACTCCCATATAAACCACGAGAGTATCTACCCCTTTCGCCAACCCTTCCCAATTGATATTGGTAGGCTTTCCTTTTACACCATGACCCGTTATAACCGCAAATGAATTTCCATACTCGCGGTGTGTAACGGGAATTCCCGCATAAGCTGGTGCTGCAATTCCTGATGTAATACCTGGAACAATTTCAAAAGGAATACCATTCTCCACTAACGCCTCGGCCTCTTCAGCCCCTCGACCAAATACAAAAGGGTCACCACCTTTTAAACGGGTGATAACTTTATCTTGTTTTCCGCATTGAACTAATAGAGCATTAATCGCTTCTTGTTTCATCGTATGATTATTCGGAAGTTTACCACAATAAATAAGTGTGGCATCCGGTTTCGCTTCCTCTAATAAACATTTATTAACTAGACGATCATATAAAATAATATCCGCTTCTCGAATACACTTTAATGCTTTAATCGTAATTAAGTCAGGATCTCCAGGACCCGCTCCAACTAAGTATACTTTTCCCATCTGCTGTCCCTCCTTAGCTTACCATTCTCTCTCGCTTGCCTTTATCGTTCTTCACCTGTTCTTTCCCTTTGTTCACTTCTCTGCTTCGGTATGTGACGTATAAAGCAAGTCCAGTAAATAATAAACCACCAACAAGGTTCCCAAGTAACACTGGGATTTGATTCCATATCCACCAATGAGACAGCGTAATATCCGCGCCTAACATCATTCCAGCGGGTATAACGAACATATTGACGACCGCATGTTCAAATCCTTGAGCAAAAAACAGTAAAATAGGCAGCCACATCGCAACGATTTTTCCAAGAGTTGCTTGTGATGTCATGGCCATAACAGCTCCTAACGCCACCATCCAGTTACAAAGGATTCCCTTTACAAAGACAATAAGCAATCCTGCAGTCCCTAATGCTGAATAGCCTAGCGTTTTTGCTTCAGCAACCTGAATAATCTTTTGGGCTACAGCATGGTCCGTCACATGCCCCAAATGAGTAGCGGCAATCACATATAACATCGCATAAAAAGAACCGCCAATAACATGGCCAACGATTACCCAGAACCAGTTGGTCAGCATTTCTTGCCACGTTGCCTTCTTTTCTAAAACAGCTAAAGGAATTAAAGCAAAATTCCCTGTAACCAATTCTAGTCCAAGCAAAATAATAATTACAAAACAAGCGGGGAAAAGCAGTGCACCTACAATCCCCATTTGTGTTTGTGTTTCTGCAGTAAAGGCTAGAGTGGTGCCAAAGCCGAGAAGTGCCCCGGCTAATGCCCCTCTTATTACAAGGTCTCGAACGGGAAGCTTTGACTTAGCAGCTCCTGCTTGAACCATATTTTTCACAACTTGTTCCGGCTGTACGTACGTCATCGTGGACTTCCCTCTTTCCTATATTCCTATATTCCTATCTGTCTATATTACTATTTATCTAGAACAATATAAACATCTTCATTTTCTATTTCAACCTTAAATGTGTTTACACATCCTCTATCCGGTTTTTGAACTTCCCCATCGCAAACATTGATTTTCCAATCATGCATTGGGCAAAAAACATGCTCTCCGCTTACCATTCCTTCCGCAAGCACGCCCCCTTTATGAGGACAACGATTTTCAATCGCTCGAATTTTACCATTTGCTAAATGAAAGAGCGCAATTTCGTGAGAACCGACACGTACCGTCTTCCCAAGATCTTTTGGTAATTCACTCACTGTTGCAACCTTGATTCGTTGAAGGGTTTTTTCCATAGTCATTTCCTCCTCGTTTTTCATTTGACTCCCGCAGGCACTTTCACACTTTGATATAAATCTTTTAAGATTCTATCGCTGTTAAGCGCTTCTTTCCATGGATCTTGTAATACAGATAATGCCTCATTTAACCGTTGGTTTAACTCGATTCGGTTTTGTTTATCTTCAATAACGGCTCTGATAGAATCAAGACCCATTCGCTCTACCCATACAGAAGTTCTTTCTAAATAGACAGCCGTCTCACGGTAGTATTGGAAATAGGCACCTGTTATTTCAATTACTTCATCACTTGTTTTTACTTTACATAATAGATCCGCTGCCCTTAAATGCGTACCGCCGTTTCCTCCCACATAAATTTCCCATGCACCATCTACACCAACAACACCAAGATCTTTAATTCCTGATTCTGCACAGTTACGCGGACAAGCGGAAACAGCCATTTTAAACTTATGCGGTGTGCCTACACGCTCGAATTTCTTTTCTAAAGCAATACCTAAGCCCATAGAATCTTGTGTACCAAAGCGACAGAAGCTTTCCCCAACGCAAGTTTTTACTGTTCGAAGTGTTTTTCCATAAGCATAACCAGATGGCATATCAAGATCTGCCCAAACCTTTGGAAGGTCCTCCTTCTTTACACCAAACATATCAATTCGCTGTCCACCGGTCACTTTTAATAATGGAACATTGTACTTATCCGCAACATCTGCGATTTTCCGTAATTGATCTGAATTTGTAACGCCTCCATACATTCTTGGTACAACAGAGAATGTACCATCCTTTTGAATATTGGCATGAAGACGCTCATTTACATAGCGAGATTCTCTTTCATCCTTATATTCTAGTGGATTAACCATACCTAAATAATAATTCAAAGCTGGTCTACATTTAGAACACCCTTCACTCGTCGTCCATCCTAGAACACTCATCACTTCACGAGTATGAGTCAAATTCTTTTCGCGAATTTCAGCTATAACGTCATCTCTAGATAATGTTGTACAGCTGCAAATTGGTTCCTTTTGATTTGATTTACTAAATGCATCCCCTAACGTACATTCCAAAAGATCCGCAACTAACGATTTACAGCCCCCGCATGACCTCGAAGCACTCGTACAGCCTTTGACCTCTTCAACACTCGTTAACCCTTGAGACTCGATCGCTTGAACAATATCTCCTTTTGTAACACCATTACATCCACAGATGATTTCCTCATTAGGCATTGTAGCAACAAGACTAGCACCTGCTTCTTCCCCTTTTTCCGCTTCCAAATATTCTGTAACGTCTGCACGTTTATTAATGAAACTTAGTAATTTATTGCCTTCCTTTGTATCGCCGAACAAGACGGCCCCTATTATTTTCCCATCTTGAATAAGGACGTTTTTATATGTTCCCTCCCAATCATTAAAAGATTTAATTGTTTTCGTCTGTTCATTTTCAAAAATTTCCCCCGCCGAAAAGACATCCACACCTGAAACCTTTAATTGTGTAGAAAGCACTGTTCCTTCATATGGATCTCCTTCTATTCCACAAATTCTTTTCGCTAATACCTTCCCTTGTTCATAAAGCGGAGCAACTAATCCATACACTACACCACGATGTTCCGCACATTCGCCCACTGCGTAAACATTCGGGATGTTTGTTTCCATGTAATCATTGACGATGATTCCTCGATTAACTGGAATCTCACTATCTATAGCAAGTTGAATATGCGGCTTAATTCCAACCGCCATTACTACTAAGTCAGCTTTAATTTCTTCCCCATCACTAAAACGAAGCCCCTCAACATGTGTGTTACCAATGACTTCTTGCGTATTTTTTCCAAGTAAAAAGTTCATGCCTTGACCTTCTAATTCCTTTTGCAATAATTTACTAGCTGCTGGATCCAACTGTCGATCCATTAAATAATCAGAAAGATGAACTACGTCAACCTCCATCCCTAGATCCAACAGACCTCTCGCCGCTTCAAGACCTAACAATCCCCCACCAATTACAGCTGCTTTTTTATATTTATTAGAATATTCCATCATCTTTTCGCAATCTTGAATATCCCGAAAACCAGTTACGCCTTCTTTATCCACTCCCGGAATTGGGAGAATAAAAGGAAGCGACCCTGTAGCCAAAATTAATTGATCATAGCGAACTTCGCGATTTTTATCGGAATAAACGACTTGCTTCGCAGTATCAATATGTGTCACTGTTTCACCCGTATATAATTGAATACCGTTCTCCTCATACCAATTCCAATCATTTAAAGTAATATCATCAATCGTCGTATCACCTTGTAATACTTTTGATAATAGGATTCTATTATAATTCGGATGAGGCTCACTTCCGAAAATGGTTATTTCAAAATGGTTTGGTTGAATTTTCAACATTTCTTCGATACAGCGAACTCCGGCCATACCATTCCCGATTAATACGATTTTTTGCTTTGACATGTAAGTTCCCCCAATCAATTTAGGAAATGAATATAGTCCAAATTATAAATAGGCCAACAAAAACATTCCATAACATTGTAAGTAAATCTAACATCATTTTTTCGTAATACTACCTTTACAGAATACTGTTCATATTAAACAAGATTGTTCCCTAGGGAAACTTCTAAAATATAAAGTCCATTCTAAATAGATTTAGGTATTTTTTATGAACAATGTACTATATTTCTCATTATGTTATATTTGTTGACACATTTCCGTCATAAATAGTGTATAATTTATTTAAATCTGAAAAGTTGAATAAGTTTGAAGAATTAAATAAATTATTCTTTTCGAGGTGAATGAAGATGGATAAAGATATATCCTATAAAGATAAAAAAGTTATTTCTATCGGAGTTATGCGTGAATTAACAGGTTTATCAGAAAGGCAAATTCGGTATTACGAGGAAAGAAAACTTATTTTCCCTGAAAGATCAAACGGCGGGAACCGTAAGTATTCTTTTTCAGATGTGGAGCTATTAATGGAAATAGCCAATAAAATCGAAGACGGTGTCCAAACATTTGAAATCCGACAAGAAATAGTAAAAGAAAAGAAAAAGGAAGAACAAAAAGATGTTCGCAAGAAAATGTTGCAAGGTCAATTAAACGCACAATTTGGTATTAGAAACTATAAATGAAGGTTCTATCCATATGAAACAAACAATCTCCTTATATATCGACACCAGGATTACCACTATCCATTTTAATTTATTGGAAAATCGAAATTATTCATCCGTTTACTCTAGAGTTTCAGCATGTTTCTCCTTGTAACCTAAATAATGAACCTAGTACCTTTACTGGCCTATTTTCATACAAGGCTCTGATAAATAATAAACATCGCATAAATCGACAATATCCATAAATATAGCCAGTATAAAACGAGCAAAATGTGTACCTTCAAAAAAGATGTTAGATTTCCTTACGTGAGTATAGCAGACCCTTATACCAAACTATATACTTGCATTAATCATTATTTGAAAAGGAGAGACTAACACATGAAATTATCCAGTTTAACAAAAAATGGTCACGCACCTTCCTTGCTCGCTTCATTTTTGTATTTCGACATTAGTTTTATGATTTGGGTGTTACTCGGTGCACTCGGTGTGTATATCACCGAAGATTTTAATTTATCTCCCGCTGAAAAGGGAATGATTGTAGCAATTCCTATTCTTGCTGGTTCTTTCTTTCGATTAATACTCGGTGTCTTAACAGATCGAATCGGTCCACGCCAAACAGCAATCGGCGGAATGCTTGTGACTATGGTCCCTCTATCATGGGGATGGTTATTCGGAAACTCGATGTCAGAACTTTACCTTATCGGAATATTACTCGGTGTTGCTGGAGCAAGCTTCTCGGTAGCACTTCCAATGGCAAGCCGCTGGTACCCTCCTCACTTACAAGGATTAGCAATGGGGATTGCTGGGGCAGGGAATAGTGGAACAGTTCTTGCCACATTATTTGGCCCACGCCTAGCAGAACACCTTGGTTGGAACGGAGTAATGGGAATTGCCTTAATTCCACTCACACTCGTTTTAATCACCTATATATTCATTGCGAAGAACCCGCCTACACAACCTGAACCACAACCACTTAAAAATTATTTAACTGTTTTCAAATTAAAAGACACTTGGTATTTCTGTCTTCTCTACAGTGTAACATTTGGTGGATTCGTTGGATTAACTAGCTTTTTAAGCATCTTTTTTGTCGATCAATACGATTTATCAAAAATTCGAGCAGGAGATTTTGTTACATTATGCGTAATCGCCGGTAGCTTTGTCCGTCCGATTGGTGGTTTTATTTCTGATAAAATTGGCGGGGCGAAGCTATTGAACTTCTTATTTATCATTCTTGCTTTATGTATGTTTGGAATCAGCACACTTCCATCTCTTACGATTGTTACAATGTTATTATTTTTAGGCATGATGTGTCTCGGAATGGGAAATGGAGCAGTTTTCCAAATAGTGCCTCAGCGCTTTCAAAAAGAGATTGGCGTTATTACCGGTATTGTCGGGGCAGCAGGAGGCGTAGGCGGATTCTTCATTCCAAATCTACTCGGCTCACTAAAGCAAATCACTGGCACATATGCAACTGGATTCGCTGTTTATGCTTGCATCGGAATCGCAGCTCTTATTCTGTTAACAGTTGCACAAATTTCATGGAAAAAAGCGTTAGCTCTAAAAGAAAAAACGGCTTAATTATCAAGAAAGGTAAAACAAATAAGGTAACTTATGAGGGGTTTGAGTCTTCATAAGTTACCTTATTTCATTCTATTAATTTTTAACTTATCCAACTAGAAAACAAACAAGTAAGTCAGGATTTTCTCTTATTCGTTCATCCCCTAATATAAGACAGCTCTATTCTTTGCAATTTATAGCGGTTTGCTCGGTTCCTTTGTCAGAATAGCGATCTAAATTCCATACGTTACAAATAGCATCTAATAACTCCTCATCTATCGCTTCACTTCAAATTAAACTTTTTAGATCAAATCCATCGGAAGTAAATAAACAAGTATAAAACTGTCCATTTGAAGATAAACAGGCGCGTGTACAGGAAGAACAAAATGGCTTAGAGGCAGAGGTAATAAAACCGACCTCAACTTTTGCTGTCTTTATATTAATAACGCTTCACCACTTCTCCAACCCCCCCCACTCTATAGGCTCTAACTCATATTCTATACTCAGTTGTTCATCCATTTCTTTTTTAGCATCTTTATAACTTACCAGCGTAATCCCACGCTCTTTAAAAATAGTTTTTCTATTATATATCTAGACTATTATGACACCCTCATCTCCTACTCACAGGCGGAATAAACTCCACAAGCCCCATTCATTAATACAATTCCATAAAAAAAGAAGACTTCGGCTATCAGCCTCCATCTTCTTTCCTCATGGTCCTTTTTCATTTTAGCTTCTATCTTACACAACTGGAGCTATCTTTACTGCACTCACTTTAAAGCCTGGCATCCTGCATGTAGGATCTAATTTCTCCGAAACAAGACAATTCACATTTTGCGAATCAGCCCAATGAAATGGTACAAAAACGGTATCAGGCCGAATTGTGTCTGACCATTTACTTCTAACAATAATGCTTCCTTGCTTAGATTGAATCTTTACTAAAGATTGATCTTGAATATCATACTTCCTTGCGGTATTTGGATGAATTTCCATATAAGATTCGAAATTCCTAGCTGAAAGCGAAGAGCTTTTTCTCGTTTGTACACCTGTTAAATAATGAGACATCACCCGTCCTGTTGTTAAGTACAATGGAAATTCCTCAGTTAACTGTTCTTTTGGAACTTGAGGGCTATTTGGTACAGACACCATAGATGCTAAACCGTCAGGATGGGCAAATGATTGTTCAAATAACCGCTCTGTTCCTTTATGATCAAGTGTTGGACATGGCCATAAAAGGCCGCCCTCCTTCCTCAAACGCTCATACGTTATTCCATAATAATCTGCTATTCCTCCCCGACTCGCTGCTCTTAATTCATTAAAAACTTCCTCAGCAGATGAAAACGAAAAATAATCCCCTTTTCCAAGCACACGGGCCATCTCACAAATAATTTGCCAGTCATGCTTTACTTCTCCCGGAGTCGGCCAGCTTGCTTCTCGCAATGTAACTCGCCCCTCTACATTTGTCATCGTCCCCTCATCTTCTAAATAAGACGAAGTAGGTAAAATTAAATCTGCCAATCTAGCAGTTTCTGAAATAAACATATCTGCTACCACAAGAAACTTTAACTTATTTAATGCTTTTTTCACGAAGTTAGCATTAGGATTGGAAACAATCGGATTTGAACACATTAAAAACATTCCTGTAATCTCACCATCATGAACTTTCTCCATCATTTCATAAGCGGATACACCTTTTCTAGGTATCTCATCTTGATGAATTCCCCATACACTTGCAATATAGGCTCGATGTTCCTCGTTCTCAATCGAACGATATCCTGGAAGTTGGTCTGCTTTTTGACCATGTTCTCTCGCTCCCTGACCGTTGCTCTGTCCAGTAATCGCTCCATAGCCGCAGCCCCATTTTCCAAGTTTACCTGTAGCAATTAGAATATTTAAGAAATTACGAACAGCAATAGATCCATCCGTTTGTTGTTCAACCCCTCTTGCTGTAAAAATCATGCCCGTTTCTTTTTTTCCAAACATCGTAGCGGCCTTACGGATGTCGGCTGCAGGAACTCCCGTCAGTTCTGAAATCTCCTCCAAGGTAAAAGAAGAAACATGCTCCTTTACTTCCGTAAAACCTTTGGCTCTTTCTTGAACGAATGTTTCATCCACATAATTTTCATCAATAATCACTTTTAATAAGCCATTGGCTAAAGCAGCATCCTTTCCTGGTTTAACCTTCAAGTGTAAGTCTGCTATTTTCGTTGTCGCCGTTTCTCGCGGATCAATCGCAATAATAAACGCGCCATTTTCTTTCGCTTTTTCAAAGTAAGGCATGATAGTCGGTTGACATTCAGCAATATTTGTCCCCGCTAAAATGATACACTGTACAGATGGAATTTCCGATAAACTGTTCGTTAATCCTCTGTCCATCCCAAAGGTTTGACTAGCGGCAGAAGCTGCGGCCGACATACATAAGCGCCCATTATAATCAATGTATTTGGTTTTTAATGCTACACGTGCAAACTTCCCTAATAAGTAAGCTTCCTCATTTGTAATCGACGCGCTTCCATATACACTTAGTGCATTCATTCCATCTTCAGACTGAATTTTCGTGAAATTTTCTTTAATATGATTTAACGCTTCCTCCCAAGAAATGCGAATAAATTCTCCATTTACTTTTAATAAAGGATATTTAATTCGCTCATGATGCAAAGCGTGCTGATGAGCATTCATTCCTTTTATGCATAAGCGTCCTTGAGAAGTCGGATTGTCTTTTCCAATAGTCATATACTTTTTTCTTGTGACAATCGTTTGTTCGATAAATTGCATTTTACATTGCATACTACAGTATGGACATTGAGTATCATATAGCTTTTCCGACTGTACCTGTTTTTGTTGATTGCGAAAGTATTTTAATAACATTTCAGTCATAGCGTCTGCTCCTTTTTTTACTTAGGTTAATCACTTTTTACTGACATGATTGCTCTTTCTAATGTAAAATCCATCGCTCCTCAATGACTTCTCACTAAATTGGGTTTACGTTGAGAAATATCAAATTCTAATCGCTGACAGAGTTGATTGCGAAACTCTCTTGCAAACAACACTTCACGTATGTGTATTAAACCAATTCGATCAACCCACTGTCCTATATATTCTAAATAATTAGCCGTTTCACGATAATATTGAACAAAGGCACTAATCATCTCTTGTGCTTCCTCGCTTGTCTCGGCAACATATAATAATTCGCCAACACGCCCATTACGCCCGCTATTTCCACCAACATACATTTCCCATCCTCTATGAATAGGAATAAATCCTATATCTTTTGTTAACGCTTCTTCACCGTTATGTAGGCAAGAAGCGATACTCAACCTCACCTGATTAGGCGTTTTTAGAAATTCTAATCTCTTGTCTACATCAATAGCCAATTGAAAAGCTGGATGTTGATTACATTGACACGTACCCTCGCCTAACTCTACTTTTACATTTTGGACTGCATGTTGATCAATAGAACGTAACGACATATTCAATTCTGCACAGACATACGGTAGCTGCTCCTTCGTTATTCCGGTTAAATGAATTCTTTGTTCACTTGTTACAGCAACGTTTGGTATTTGATACTTCTCTACGATGTCTGCAATTTTTCTTAATTCCTCTGCGGTTGTCATCCCCCCATACATTTGCGGAGTAACAGAGTACGTACCGTCTTGTCGCAAAGTAGCATTCATATGATCTGCTATAAACAGAGCTTCTTGTTTACGCTCATATTCCGGATAAATCATGCCTAAATAATAATGTAATGCGGCACGGCATATAGCACAGCCTGTTGAATGTTCCCAATTCAATCCATCGATTACCTCTTGTATCGATGTAAAATTTCTCTGCTGTATTTCCTGCACCACTTCATCTTCTGTTAACGATGTACAATCACACATAGTCTTTTGTTCAATCACTTCATCAAAGGAATCACTTTGAATATACGCCAACAATTCTGCTACTAACGGTTTACAGCCTCCACAAGAACCCGAAGCTTTTGTACATGCTTTCACTTGTTCAACCGTTGTTAATCCTTCCTTTTGAACCGCTTCAATAATCGCTCCTTTTGACACACCATTACATTGACAAATCATATCGCCATGAGCCATGGAAGCAACTTGACTTTCACTTCCTTCAGATGATTGAAACAGAGCGACTTTTTCCATCCCAGATACATCTCTTTGTTCAAGAATCATATCTAGCAACCTTGGTCCATCACTTGTATCGCCAAACAAGACGGCCCCAATCATTTTATTATCTTGAAGGACAATCTTCTTATATACTCCATCTAGCTCATCAAAAACCGTAATAGATTTCGTCGTTTCACCATCAGTAAATTGACCAACTGAAAATACATCCACACCGGATATTTTTAGCTGTGTAGAGAGTACAGAGCCTTGATATCCTTCACATTGTATACCGCAAATCTGCTTTGCTAGTACTTTACCCTGCTCATAAAGAGGTTTTACAAGACCGTAGACCATCCCTCGATGTTCCACACACTCACCGACAGCGTAAATATCAGGTATATTCGTCTCTAAATAATCATTGACGACGATTGCACGGTTTGTTTCGATTCCACTTTCCTTCGCTAACTGAATATTAGGACGAACACCCACAGCCATCACGACTAAGTTAGCTTCTACTTCCGTTCCATCTTTAAAACGTAAACCTTCTACACGGTCGTTACCAAAAATCTCTTGAGTCTCTTTTTCTAACAGAAAATTCATCCCTTGAGCTTCCAATTCCTTCTTCAGCATATTGGCCGCTGTTGAATCAAGCTGTCTCTCCATTAGATGACTCGCAATATGAACAACATTCACTTCCATCCCAAGGTTCAATAACCCTCTCGCCGCTTCTAACCCTAATAGCCCTCCGCCAATTACAACGGCTTTCTTATAGTGCTTCGATCCTTCCATCATTTTTTGGCAATCTTCAATTGTACGAAATGTCATAACTCCTTCTTTATCTGCGCCTGGGATAGGGATAAGAAATGGAACAGAACCAGTTCCGATAATAAGCTTGTCATAATCTACTTCTCTTTCTTTATCTGTTTTTATCATTTTTTTCTCTATATCAATCTGTACCACTGTTTCTCCAGTAAACAGCTGGATATGATGCTCTTCATACCAATCGCGGTCGTTTATTGCAATATCTTTAAATGACGTACTGCCCTGTAATACAGTCGACAATAAAATTCGATTATAATTAACATGCGGTTCGCTTCCAAAAACCGTAATATCATAAGTATCAGGGGCATTTTTTATAATTTCTTCAACACAGCGTACGCCCGCCATTCCGTTCCCAATCAACACCAGCTTCTGTTTATGCATTCTAAAACCTCCAGTAAAAAAAGATGATACCAACCAACAGATATTTTTCTTAGCCTACCACAAAATACAATTTTAAAAATTAAATATGTCATGTTTTCTCACACGAAATATACGATAGCTAGCCCTATCATTTTGGCCAAAATAAAATAGCCTGAGTTCTCGATTTAGAACTCAGGCTTAAATGTCACAGTGACTTTTTTAGTTGTGGATAACTTGTGGATATTCTCGTGGACAAATCTATTTTTATTTGAATTTAATCGTCATCTTCATCATCTTCGTTTTCATTTTCATCTTCGTCGTCGTCATCGGCTTCGTCGTTACCGTCATGGTCATTGTCGTTATCGTTATTACTATTGTTATTGTTGTTATTGTTGTTATTGTTGTTTTCGTCATCATCGGCTTCGTCGTCATCATCTTGCTTAGAATTAACAGAGATAGAGGATACAACTCCTGTATGTCCCTGCACATAGACATTAGCATCTGCCGTTTGACCATCAATGGTTACTTTGTAGTGTGCACCTGTTGAAGTTTCTACTGTAGATATCTTCGTAACTTCACCTTTAAATTGTTTCAATGCGATATCTTTTGCTTCTTGTTTTGAAATAACAGGTGTTTCCACTTGACCCTTCACTTCATGATTAGCTACTATCTTTTTTTCATTTAAATCATACTCAATCTGATAGTATTTTTGATCTTTCTCTACAATAGCTTCTACAAAAGGTCGACCTTCTTTATCCATTTGTTTAATCTCCTGTACGCGGCCGTTTAGTTCATTTTCTATATTCTTTTTCGCCTCATCAACAGTTAATGCTATTTCTTTCTTCTCAACAAGTCGGACATTGCTAACTTTCTCCGTTTGCCCATTTACACACAAATTATAGATTCCTTGATCGTTTTCAAGCGAAATTTGATAATTGTCCTTTTCAGCATCTACTGTTGTATTTAACACCTTTCCACCGTATAGTTTCGTTGCAATTTGTTCAGCATCTTGTTGAGAAATCATCTTAGGAGAATCTTTTATAAAAACTTGAAATAAAGTAAATGACAACCCTAAAACAATAAACACAATTAGTACAATCTTCACTTTCATTATCCACACCTCCTATTTGGGCAAGATAATCGTAAAGGTCGACCCTTTTCCTTCGACACTTTCTAAGGTGATATGCCCACCATGCTGTTCAACAATACGTATCGCAATCGATAACCCTAAACCAGACCCTCCCGTTTTACGACTTCTCGCTTTATCTACACGGTATAATCGATCGAAAACATGCGCTTGAGCTTCTAACGGAATTCCCACGCCCTTATCCGTCACACTAATGTTTACACTGTCTTTCCTGTCTTTCAATTCCACAGTAATATGATTATCGCTATATTTCTTCGCATTATCTAATAAAATAACGAGTAATTGAATAAAGCTTTGTTCATGTATTTTCATTTGAATGCTCGATTGTTCATTCCTTATATAAATGTCATGCGCAAAAGCTTGCTGCAATCGTTGAATCGTTGTTTCGACGATTGGTACGATGTTCATTACTTCTTTTTCATTTTCAATAACTTCTTCGGATTTCGCTAATTGTAATAATTGCTCAGTTAAATACTTCATTCGATTCGCTTCCGATCCAATCGACTCAATCGCTTCTTCCAATACATCAGGACGCTCTTTCCCCCAGCGTTTCAATAATTTTACGTAGCTATCAATAACCGTTAAAGGGGTCTTAAGCTCGTGTGAAGCATCTGATACAAATTGTTCTTGCTTTGTATAGCTTTCTTCTAACTTACTAATCATTCGATTGAATGTCATAGCCATTTCCGTTAATTCATCTTTTGTACGGTTCGTAATTGTAATTTGTTCAAACGAGCCTTCTTCTTCAATGGTTTTCATCGTTTGCGTAAGACGTTGAATCGGTAACGAAATCACCCGGCCTAAAAACCCACTTGTTACAAATAATATAATAATGACAATAATCGTTGCGAATACTAATACCCATTTCAACTCATGAATCGTATCAAACAGAAAATCAACATTTTCAACTATTTGTAAATTAATAACTTCTCCATTTTCATCGATTGTAGGAATGGAGACACTTACAAACATAGATTCTTCATAGGAAAAAACATCTTCAATTTGATCATCATTATACATACTCTTTATATCCAAATAATCATCATCCGTTGTCACTTGTCTAATCGGATGACCCTTTCTATCGACGGTACGGATAATACCATCGCTTATTAAATATGCCTCTAATACTTGTTGCATAGAGGCATCTTTATTTGTATTTAACTCTTCTATAATATTATGGGAGGTATTTACTAAACGATTGTGCTCCGACGTAATTGCCCTATTTTGAAAAATCAAATAAATCGACGTATTCGCTATAATAAGTAAAACAATTAATACAACAGTTGTTGATAACTGTATACGAGTTCGTAATTTCATACACTAATCCTTAATCATATAACCGACACCTCGAACAGTATGAATCAACTGTTCTTCCTTCGAGTCCGTTAATTTTTTTCTTAAATAACGAATATATACATCTACTACATTTGTATCTCCATAGTAGTCAAATCC
>NZ_JBALMU010000038.1:0-28187 GCF_036962285.1 Bacillus sp. JJ634 | reverse complement strand
GTAGAATACTTAATGATCGTTCATTCCAAATAAAGTGTAAAACAAATAGATGAATTAGTAAGGTTGTTTTATTGCAATCAAGCAAATTGAATGCATTTTTAGGTTATCTTAATATAAGATGACAATGTATTGCATCATCTAATGAAGAAAGAAGTGAATAAAGTGGACACATTATCAAATATAAAATTTTCAATATTAGATTTAGCGCAAATTACCGTTGGTGGTTCACCTGCCGAATCATTTCAACATTCGGTTGACCTTGCACAGCATGCAGAAAAGTGGGGGTATCATCGTTATTGGCTTGCTGAGCATCATAATATGCCAGGCATTGCAAGTTCAGCTACATCTGTTGTCATTGGTTATGTAGCGAATGCGACGAAAACGATTCGTGTTGGTTCAGGTGGAATTATGCTGCCTAATCATTCACCGCTTGTCATTGCGGAACAATTTGGTACACTAGAAGCAATGTATCCAGGAAGAATTGATTTAGGATTAGGGCGTGCACCAGGCAGTGATCAACAAACAGCAGTAGCTCTTAGACGCGACCCTCGCAATCAAGGGCAAGATTTTCCTGAACAATTAGCTGAGTTAAGGATGTATCTAGATCCTGCTTCGCGTAATAACCGCGTACGGGCGATTCCAGGGGAAGGACAAGACATTCCCATTTGGCTGCTTGGTTCGAGCGGCTTTAGTGCCGTGCTTGCAGCGGAACTTGGGTTACCTTTTTCATTCGCCAGCCATTTCTCACCGGAAAATATGCAATTGGCCCTTGCCAGGTATCGTCAATACTTTAAACCTTCTGAAGTGCTAGACGAGCCGCATGTGATGGTAGCTGTAAATGTGTATGCGGCAGATACAATGGAAGAAGCGCAGCGAATCGCGACTTCTCATCAACAGCAATTCCTAAATCTCATTCGTAATACACCTGGCCAATTACCACCACCTGTGGATTCAATGGAGAATCTTTGGTCAGAATATGAAAAAAGTCTCGTAACGAAGCAGTTACAAAATACGATTATTGGCACACATGAAGAAGTGAAAAAACGATTAGAAGATTTAGCGCAAAATACGAATGCAGACGAAATCATTATTGCTACAACAACTTACAATCATCAAGCACGTCTTCGTTCTTTTGAAATTGTAGCAGAAGTAGTAGGAATGAAATAAAATGAAAGAATTATTCATGAGAGTTCCAACGAATGTCTCATGGATGATTCATAAAAACGAATTAATTGTAATTATATTATGTTAACAAGAGGTATGTATGGAACAAAACTCATTATTTTTTCATTTTGCAAACGAACAGGGAATTAAACAACCGCTTTTTTTTACACACCCAAAGCAAATCGTCGAAACATCTAATCTAGATGAAGTGCTAACGAAAATGCTGGAAGTACAAGCTTTCGTAGATCAAGGGTATTATGCCGCGGGCTATGTTTCCTATGAAGCTGCACCAGCATTTGATTCGGCTTTTATGGTGAAGCAGGGGGAAAGAATGCCGCTGCTTTGGTTTGGTATTTTTGAACAACCCACTTTTTTGAAGGAGTACAATACTGGATCTTTTCAATTATCCAATTGGACTTCCAACACATCAAAAGAGCAATATGAGGCAGGCTTTACAAACATTAAAACAGAAATAAAAAAAGGCAATACTTATCAAGTGAACTATACCTTACGCTTACAAGCACAATTTGAAGGAGATGATTTTGCTTTTTATCAACAGTTAGAGAAGGCACAGAATTCGGATTACAGTGCTTATTTACATATAGGAGACTATCGAATTTTATCGGCATCACCGGAACTGTTTTTTCATTGGAGAGATGGTGTTATTACAACAAAACCAATGAAAGGAACGGTGAAAAGAGGTCTATTTCTAGAGCAGGATCGAGAACAAGCTAGTTGGCTGGCTGAATCGGCAAAAAACCAAGCGGAAAATGTCATGATTGTTGATTTATTACGAAATGATGTGAGTGTCATTGCAGAAAATGGATCGGTTCATGTTCCAGCATTGTTTGAAATTGAACAGTATCCAACTGTGTGGCAAATGACATCTACTGTGAAAGCAAAAACGAAGGAACATACAACGATTACTGATATTTTCAAAGCACTTTTTCCATGTGGTTCCATAACAGGAGCTCCGAAAATTAAGACGATGGACATTATTACACATGTTGAGGATTCCCCAAGAGAAGTATATTGTGGCGCTATTGGCTATATCACCCCTGAACGTGAGGCCATCTTTAATGTACCAATTCGCACCGTTTGGATTGATACAGAAACAGGACGTGCGGAATATGGGGCCGGTGGCGGAATTACCTGGGATTCGGTACTAAGCGAAGAATACGCAGAAGCGTTCTTAAAAGCAAAATTGTTAACGGAAGTTCGGCCTGACTTTCAACTCTTAGAGTCACTTCGATTAGAAAATGGTGAATATTATTTATTTCATCACCATATGAAAAGATTAATGGAAGCAGCTGAATATTTTCAATTTCCGATTGTCGAAGAAGATGTGACAAATGAGCTTCATCAATTTGCGAAGCAGCATTCGGATGGTTTATATAAAGTACGTTTAGTTGTTTCAAAAACAAACAAAGTAGAAGTTAGCGGGATGACAATTGAAGATACCTATTCTACAATTTCAATTAGATTGGCTGATTCTCCAATCAAGACAAATCATCCATTTGTTTATTTTAAAACGACAAATCGTCAAGCTTATGAAACATTTTCAAAACAAAATGTGTTTGATGTATTGCTTTGGAATGAAAACGAGGAAATCACTGAATTTACGAATGGAAATGTTGTCGTTAAATTGAATGGAAAATTGTACACTCCTCCTGTTGAATGTGGGTTGCTGGCAGGTACGTTCCGCAAGCAATTATTGCTTCAAAAAGAAATCGAGGAGAAAGTGATTACGAAGGCAGAGCTGCTAAAAGCTGAGGAGGTTTGGTTTATTAACAGCGTACGTAAATGGATACAGTGTGAAATAGTGTGATAGGGTGGGCTTTTAGACTTATCAAGTCTCAACTAACTTAAATATGATTCCAGCTTTAATAAATTCTCGGCTTCGTATTTTTTGTCGCAGTCGGATAAAGATTTGCTGTCATTTTTATAGTTGCATGACCAAGACGTTCACTTACAAACTTCATAACAGCACCACTTTCCAATCGCATCACAGCGTGTATATAACGCAACTTATGCAGGGGGAAAGTGGTGCTAATTTGTTTTCTCGAAAGATGGCTTTTTATATGGTGCTGTGGATTGTTGGCTCATTTGTGTGAGCCAACAATCGCATGATTAATAAGGTCATTTAACAAAGAGAGGATAGGTATTAGGTTTGCGATAAAACCTAAGAATTGAACTACTGTCCCTAAGCTTTTTATATGAATCACAATTCCTTTCGTGGAATTATAAAATATAGATGGCTAACTTAGCTTAGTGAATAATATGAAGCAAACATTATGATGTACAGGAAGGAGCGTAGTTAATGACGGACTTAAAATTAGACCAATCCAATCTAGATTGGTTAGAAGAAAGAACAATCATCTTATCTCCAACAGGAAGTTATGCCTATGGTACAAACACAGAAACATCAGATAAGGATTTTAAAGGGGTATGCATCCCTCCTATTGATTATTACTTGGGATTAGAATCTTTTAACGAATATAACACTACTGGAGGGAAGAACTTCCGCAACACGAAAGATGATGTCGATGTAAGTGTCATTCATATTAATAAATTCGTAAAAGATGCGATGAAAGGAGTTCCGAACAATATTGAAATTCTGTTCGTCCGACAAGAAGATTATCTAAAAGTTACTCCTTTAGGACAACTGCTTATTGAT
This sequence comes from Bacillus sp. JJ634, assembly GCF_036962285.1. NCBI lineage: Bacteria > Bacillati > Bacillota > Bacilli > Caryophanales > Bacillaceae > Bacillus > Bacillus sp. JJ634. The sequence goes on along the minus strand of NZ_JBALMU010000038.1, from coordinate 24,346 downwards.
CATCGCCATTTGTTTTTATCTAAGCATATTCAAAAGAAATTCGGCGGCTATGCCTATTCCCAAATGCAAAAATTAAAAAGTAAACAATCTAATGAAACAGGGAGCCAAGATTTAATGGAGGAATTTAGATATGACCATAAATTTTTTATGCACAGTATTCGCCTTCTAACAAGTGCTATTGAGATATTAGAAACTGGAGATTACAGCACATACAGAAGCAATCGCCAACTTTTGTTAGATTGTAGAAACGGAAAATTCACTTTCAATGAAGCTTTGGACATGCTTAGAATGTATGATGATCAATTAAAAGTATCATGTGAAAAATCCACGCTTCCTCCAATACCTGATTATCATAGAATTAATGAATTGTTAATCGAGATTAATCAACAAGGGCTAGGGTTGAGATTATCTTAATAAACAGTAAGTTACGCTGATGTTAGCTCTATATCAATTTAGTTTAGTTTTCTGATATTTGTTCAATAAAACATCTAATGTTTGACTATATTTAATGGTATCGGGATGATTAAACCCTTTCGATATTCCGACAGTAATCATATGGGTTCTTAAACAATGAATGGCATCTTCTAAATGTTTAAGAGGTACAGATTTTGTATTCATAAATGAACTCCTATATCAATAAAAAGTAAAATTCAGTTAATATTTAACATTATATAATAATAATTACAAAAAAGATATTTTAAAATACGTTTATGCTAAGAAAAATTTCGATATTAGGACAAATCTTAAGTGTATTTTTGAAAATATTAATGGATATAGTAGAAGGGATTTAAGGGAAGAGTAAAAGGAAGGGCTATGATTTAGTTTTGGTCAAAAACACCATGTAACTAGTATACGGAAATGGATAAGGTGTGATTATGAGTAGAAGGAGTGAACGCGATGGCGATATGTCCATTATGTAATGCATTCAAGGAATTGGAAATGCATTGCACGTTATGTGGAACTTTATTAGATGACTCAGGAAAAGTATCTGACTTTTTAGATCCATACGGTCATTATAATGATGAAGAAACGGTAAAAATGGGAGATGGATATCCGAATACAGCAAGAGATCAAATTTGCCCTCACTTGATGTCTTGTAAATCATGCGGTCACGATCAAGTCGTTTTTATCCAAGAAGAATAACAAGTACTAAGTTATCTTTATACAGTACATAATCAGTTGAGCAACTTTCAAAACAGCCTTAGTGAGTTTGCTAATAATTTATGATTCCTTTATGGCCAACAACAAAGTTGGCTTTTTCTATTGCACTTATTATCCATAAAAAATACATACATAAGCAGAGAAATAGGTTTGAAACAAGTTATCCAGTCAGGCAATCGCCAAATCAACTTTACTAGTTAGATATACAAGCAAGTCTAAGGAATGAAACATATAAAAAATAGGAGGTGATTTAAATGCCAGTGTCGTTGCAAACTTTATTATACAGATCTGTTAAAAATATGGGGAGCGGTATCCATCCGGTTGTAAAAGAATCCGCACTTGAAATGATTAAACGAGCATATGAAGAAGGGATTTATGTACAAATCAGTGCGGGTTATCGTTCTATGGAGGAACAAGCAAAGTTATATGGTCAAGGACGCCTAGGATATAGCTATAACGGAAAAAATTATAGTAATATGTCTAAACCAAAAGTAACAAATGCTAAGCCTGGTCAGTCCTATCACAACTTTGGAGTGGCCATCGATTACTTCATTTCAAGTGATGATGGAAGACGAGGATTGTGGACAGTGAATGACCAATGGAGAAGGGTTGCAGAAATTGGGAAAGAATTAGGTTTTGATTGGGAAGGGGATTGGAAAAACTTCAAGGATTACCCACACCTTGAAATGGCAGGGGGCCTATCTTACTTTCAGTTACAATCCGGAAAACGCCCTAGTTTAACCTCTAAAGTGAGTGGGACCTATACTCCGCCAGAAAGAACAGTGAAATCGGAAGTCATCAAGAAGGAACCACTCTCTAAAAATAATGGAGATCCAATCATTAAAGCGATTCAGACAACATTAAATAGTCGATATAATACTAAATTAGATGTAGATGGTTTGTATAAAACTAAAATGAAAACAGCACTTATAAAAGGATTACAAACTGAACTTAATAAACAATTTAAGGCCGGGTTAGATGTAGATGGTAAATGGGGACCAAAAACAAAAGCAGCTGTTCGTAATGTACGTAAAGGGGCAAAAGGGAATATCACGTATATTGTACAAGCCATGTTATACATCAAAGACTATAATCCAAAAGGCGTAGACGGACATTTTGGAGACGGTACAGAAAGTACAGTGCGAGCATTTCAACGTGCGAATCGATTAGATGTAGATGGAATAGTTGGTAAGACTACTTTTGCAAAATTATTTGGAGCATAATGCAATTAGCTTACTATTTGATTTAAATTGGACACATTTTAGAATGTTTAGATGAAACCCAATCATGATGATTGGGTTTTTTGTCTTTATAAGGTGCAGATATCTGTTTATGAATTAGACCTGAATTTTACGTGCAAAGTTCATTTTTTCGTTATAATAAAATGGATGAAAGGAATTTAAGAGAGATAGAGGATTTATAGAAAGAAAAATTTATAGAGATAAGGAGATTTATATGAAGAAAAAAATAATTCCACAATTAACAGATCTCATTGCGACAAAAGAGGTGTTTTGGACTAATCCGAACTATGCACAAAAGATGGTGCCTGGGGAAAAGGTGATAGACGCGGAAGCTCGTCTTAAACGATTTGCTCCGTATATTGCAAACGTTTTTCCTGAAACAAAAGAAGCGAATGGTATCATTGAATCGCCTCTTGTAAAGATACACCATATGCAGCGATATTTAGAGAATACATACAACACGGCAATAGAAGGGCGTTTACTATTAAAATGTGATAGTCATTTACCGATTTCTGGTTCAATTAAAGCGAGAGGCGGTATTTATGAGGTCCTAAAATATGCTGAGAGCATTGCGATGGAACATAAACTTTTGAAAGAGACAGATGATTACGCAAAGCTTACTCACGAAACATTCCGATCCTTATTTTCGCAATATTCCATTGCCGTCGGTTCAACGGGGAATTTAGGACTAAGTATTGGAATTATTAGTAGAATGCTAGGCTTTCAAGTGACCGTTCATATGTCACAAGATGCGAAGCAATGGAAGAAAGACAAGCTTACTAGCCTTGGCGCAATTGTAAAAGAATATGCAGATGATTATAGTAAAGCGGTTGAAGCTGGGAGGCAGGAAGCAGAGCAAAATGAGAACTGTCATTTTATTGATGATGAAAATTCAGAAGATTTGTTCTATGGCTATGCAACAGCGGCTTTACGCTTAGAGCAGCAATTGAAGGAACAAGGCATTGTTGTCGACTCAGATCATCCGTTATTTGTCTATTTACCATGCGGTGTTGGTGGAGGGCCTGGCGGCATTACTTACGGATTAAAGCTCATTTTTGGAGAAGTCGTTCATTGTTTCTTTGCTGAACCAACGCATTCCCCTTGTATGGTGCTAGGTCTCATGACAGGCAAGTTTGACAAAATTTCGGTGCAGGATGTAGGCATTGATAATCGAACAGAGGCAGATGGACTTGCAGTTGGAAGAGCATCGAAATTGGTTTGTGAGAAGATGAATGATTTGTTAAGCGGAAGCTATACGGTTGAAGATGAGCGCTTATTTCACTTATTGAAAGCGATGGCTGAGACAGAAAATTATCAATTAGAACCATCTGCACTAGCTGGTGCGTATGGACCAATCCAACTTAGTCAAACGACGGCAGGTCAGAAGTATCTGAAAAACCATCATTTAGAGGATAAGATGGAACAAGCGACACATATTATTTGGGCGACCGGCGGCAGTATGGTGCCGAAAGATATGATGAATGAATATTTAGCAAAATAATGAATAGGAAGAAGGATAACCGGTGAGAACAAGACATCATATTCATTATGCGTGGATTATACTCGCTGTCACGTTTATCGGGATTTTGGCAGCGCAAGGCGTACGATACACGTATGGGGCTTTTATGGAGCCCTGGGAAACAACTTTTTCAACGAACCGTGCAACGACTTCAGCAATCTCCTTTATTAGCTTTATCGTATTTGCCATTTTTCAACCGATTGTTGGAAAAATGATTGATCAATATGGCATCAAAAGAGTATTTTACATGAGCACACTTATCATTGGTTTTTCGGTTTTGCTTAGTTTTTTTGCGACAGAGCTTTGGCAAATGTTTATTTTATACGGAATTGTCGCTTCGATTGGATTTGGCGGTGCTTCAGGTGTCACAGCAACGGTTGCTGTGACAACCTGGTTTCGGAAAAAAAGAGGGTTAGCACTTGGAATTAATGAAGCGGGATTTGGTGCCGGACAAATGATTATCGTCCCAAGTTCGCTTCTGCTTATTGATGCTGTTGGCTGGAGATGGACGGTTTGTATCATTGGCCTATTTTTAATTTGTATTGTTAGCCCATTACTTGCCTGGTTGTTAAAATCTGACCCATTTAAAGCAGGGATGGAGCCGTTTGGTTATGAAAAAAATCAAGAAGAAAAGCAGGAAGAAAAGCCAGTCGTACAAGCAAAATCGAAAGCTGATTGTCGCTTCTGGTTTTTATTAATTCCGTTTGCCATTTGCGGTTTTACAACAACGGGATTAATGGACACGCATTTAATCCCCTTTGCGCAAGCCTGTGGATTTTCAGCGCCTGTAACAAGTGCTGCGGTTAGTACGCTCGCTGCTTTTAATGTCATTGGAACGCTTGTTTCCGGCATATTAGCTGATCGCTTTAATAATAAAAACATATTAGTAGTCTTATATTTTACAAGAGCGATTACGGTGGCGTTTTTAGTATTCGCTGCGAGCGGGTCAGGGCTCGTCCTATTTATTGAATATCCAATATTGTTATTTATTTTTGCGATTTCCTTTGGATTAGTTGATTTTGCGACCGTTGCACCAACGGTTAAATTGCTTTCGGAATATTTTGAAGGCCAATCTGTCGGCCTGCTTTCGGGCTGGTTATTTATGAGTCATCAACTTGGCTCAGCCTTAGGTTCGTACATTCCTGGCATTTTGTTCGACCAAACGGGGAATTATCAGCAATCCTTTATCATGGCCGTTGTATTGTTAGTCATTGCAGGGGTGTTGAGTGCTCGTTTGCCTCAAGTTACAGCGAAGAGAGATTACCAAAAAATATAACTGGATTTTTCGGTATTTCTATATGTTACATTTAGTGCTATAGGACTATTTGTATGGAGAATGATGGTTTATTTTGATTTACAACTTGTGTTTTGAAAATCCCCCATTTATTCTAAAATGGTTGTTTAAAAGATAGAGAGGGGGATTTACAGAAATGAATGAAGATTTACAGAGGAATTTAGTACATAATAAAGAAAATATTTATTTTGGATTGGTCCTACTTGTAAGTATATTATGTTATATTACATTGGCTTTTTCTATTATAGGTATTGTGATTATCCTTGTTCTTGCTCTTATTTCTTATTTTTTTCATGCCATTAGTATGGCGCAGATTCGTCGAAATGCAGTGAGAATTTCTCCGCAGCAATTTCCGGAAATATATGAAAAAGCGGAGAAATTGTCAGCTGAAATGGGACTGGAAAAGGTTCCAGCTATGTATGTTATGGAAAGTATGGGAATGCTGAATGCGTTTGCCACTCGTTTTTTCGGTAAGAATATGGTTGTTGTGTATTCGGAAATATTTGATTTAATTGAAAGCGACAAAGAAGATGAGATGCTGTTCGTGTTAGCACATGAATTTGCACATTTGAAGAGAAGACATGTTTTAGTACATTTCTTGATCTTACCAGCGATGTGGATGCCTTTTTTAGGTGAAGCATATATGAGAGCTTGTGAGTATACATGTGATCGTTACGCTGCTTTTTATATAAAAAATATGGAAGCAGCCCAAAGTGCTTTAACCATTCTAGCAATAGGAAAACAATTGCATTATCGTGTGAATCAAGAAGCATTCATGTCTCAACTTGAGGAGGAAAAAGGATTTTTCACATGGCTAAGTGAAAAGCTGTCTACTCATCCTGATCTCCCTAAAAGAATGAATGGTCTATATCATTGGCAGAATCCTCATGAATATACACTATTTAAAGAGCGAAAACGAAATGTCGTTCTTGGATTGTTCTTGACTCTTGGCATTTTTCCAGCACTATTATTTGGTATATTTTATGCTGTGAATAAAGCGGATCAATTCCTAAGTGAATATGCTTGGAGTGATGATGCATCAGAATATGAGGTGGAAAATGTTACGGAATTAATGGATGCTGCAAGTGTAAACGATCTCGATACGATGAAAAAAGAAATAGATAGTGGAGCGGACGTGAATGCGAAAGATAGTGATGATTCAATGGCCATTCATTATGCAGTCTATAATGATTCTCATGAAGCAGCAGAACTACTAGTTCAATCAGGAAGTAATCTTGATGCAAAAGATTATTATGGCGATACACCACTTATGATTGCTGCCATGAATGGAAATTCTGAAATTGTAGAACTTCTCATAAAAAGTGGGGCTAACAAGGAAACCAAAAATGAAGAAGGCTATACGGCTTATGAATATGCCGAAGAAAATGGCGATAAAGAAATCATGCAGCTCCTAACCGAATAAATCGATGTTTATGAATTGTGATCAAAAATACTGAATTTCTTATTTTGAGGGAAATTCAGTATTTTTTTGATGGTATGAAGAATGATATAAGTAGATACCTTTAATTTACGCTCGAATTTATGGGGAATTTTAAAAATGAATATTTGAAGAATTTTTTGTTAAATTATGTTAAAATTAATTTAAAATATAGATTGGAGGTCTTTTAGTCCGCTCACGCTGAATCTCTTATGAATGGGGGAGAGAAAAGATGAAAAAATTTGCAGTTATCGTAGTATCGGTCATTTTATTCTGTATATTAAGTACCGGAGTTACAGCAAACACTACCTCACAGAATTTATCAGATGCAAATGCGATAAAAATAGCAAATAACGCTAGCATTCATTTTTGGAATGCGTTACACGGATATAAAAACACCTCATGTTTACAAAAGACATTTACTTATAAAGGCACACAGTATTCTTATCTTTGTAAAGAATTTAATACAAAAGACAAACTCGTTAAATACTTATCAGAAACATTTACCAATAGTGCGATACAAAAAGGTTTAAAAGATTATAGATATATTACGTATAAAGGAAAATTAGCTAGGCCTGTCGGAGATGGCTTCGGCATGTTGGAATGGAAGAAAGCAAAAGTAAAATTAATTGATAAAAAACAAAACGTTCGTTCATATAAATTCACTGTACCAACTGTTGACGGTGATAGCGTGAAACGTACGGTTACTTTCTATAAATCAGGGTCGAAGTGGAAAGTAAACAAGTTTGATGCGGTTCAATAAAGTGAAACTCCATCAGTGAGGTCTCACTGCCCGTTAAGAGTGGGATAAATGAAATCATCTTAAAAATGTGATGTCACAAAGACAAAAAGGCGATTTTTCGTTCAGTACTGAATGGAAAATCGCCTCTTTATTATGCTCTTTTTTATTTTGTTTCTTTCATAAAGTTAAATCATTAGATAAGTTCCCCCTTTTTAGATGAGAATTATACACCTAAATGAAAGTATTTTTTGAGATAGCGCTTACAAAAATATAATTGACGAATTAAATAGAGGGTGATATTCTAAATTCACAATCAATTAATTAGTTCATTAAACAAATTAATTGAGTATTAAACAATCTCGAGAGGAACAAAATCCGTTTTTTAATACTTTTGAAAAGGGCTTCAATAGAAAACGTTTATAAGAAGTTTCCGTAAGAATGGGGGGCCTTACGTTTAGAATACGTCCAAATTACAGTGGTTATATTTTGGGGTTCTAAGATAAATAATAAATTAGACAAAGTGACGGGGAAAAATGAACCAAGCCCTAAAAGCTACAGAAACAGTATCTATAAATGTAGAAGTCGGAAAATTTAGTATAAGGGATAAACTTGGTTATTTGTTTGGTGATTTCGGTAATGATATCTTCTTCCTATGCAAGGAAGCGACCATGTATGAAATTTATCCATTGTTAATTATAAGAAAATCTAGTTTACAAAAGGGGGAAAATCATGTTCAGAAAAGATAAGAGAGTTACATTACGTACCAGTATAGGTTTTGGATTAACAGATATTATGGGTGGTGGAGCGTTCACCATTATTGGAGCTTGGTTATTGTTTTTCTATACTACGTTTGTCGGGCTATCTCCAGTTGAAGCTGCTTCTATTATTGCGATTGCGCGTGTTGTAGATGCCGTCATTAGTTTGTTCATAGGCAGTATAACAGATAATTTCTTTAAAAATAAGTTAGGAAGAAAATTTGGAAGACGTAGATTTTTCTTACTTATTGGTTCTCCGTTAATGCTTACTTACGTTTTATTGTGGGTTACAGGGATGAATTATTGGTATTATTTAGGTACTTATTTATTGTTTGAAATTGTTGCGGCAATGGTTTTAATACCTTGGGAAACATTACCATCTGAAATGACAAAAGATTTTAATGAAAGAACGAAATTGTCAACAGCGAGAATGTTTCTTTCCGGTACAGGTACATTTTTAGCCACTTTTGTTCCAGGAATTTTAATCGCATTCTTTGGCAACGATAATTCATATGCTTACTTTTTAAATGGTGCATTTTTTGCTGTATTATTTGCAATCTGTATATTTATTACTTATAAATCAACTTGGGAAAATGAGCTTTCTCCTGAAGAAGAAAAAGCATTATTGGCAAATTCAAATAAACCAAAAAGCTTTGGGGCTATGGTAAAATCTCTTCTTGAAGTTATGGCTGGATATATTTCAACATTTAAAATTAAAAGTTTCCGAAAACACTTGGCAATTTATATTTTCTCTTTCACCGCAAAAGATGTATTTAATGCAGTGTTCATCTTCTTCTGTGTGTATGCATTAAACACTTCTGCTACGGTCGGTGCTAATTTACTTTCATTAAGTATTATCGGTATACCTACGACAATCTTATCCGGATTTTTGTTCGCTAGGATAGGACCTTCAAATTTATTTAAAATAGCTTATTCTACAATGATTCTATGTTTGTTAGGATTTTGGGTTGTTTACTTACTTCAACCTAGCTCAATGATCATTACTTTATTTGTTATTGCTGGTATTTATCAAATAGGAAGAAGTATGTTGGAATTTACTCCGTGGAATGTTTATCCATTTATTCCGGATGTTGATGAAATTGTAACAAAAGAAAGACGTGAAGGTCTTTTTGCAGCAGTTATGACCTTCTTTAGAAAGACTTCCGTTGCTATTGCAACGATGATTGTCGGGGTTGTATTAGAATGGGGAGGATTTGTTAAAGGTGAAACAGTACAATCACCTGAAGCGATTCAAACGATTGTATATACATTAGTGATTGGAACGATTGGATTACTTCTTATTGCATTATGCATGGCTTTTACTTTCAAATTAAATAAACAAACCCACTCAATTTTAGTAAATGAAATTGATCGCTTGAAAAATAATGGCTCAAAACTCGACGTTGATCCAAAAACGAAAGAAGTGGTTGAAGCGCTTACCGGTTATGATTACGATAAGGTATGGGTCGGCAATACCGTAGAAAGTGAAAGAAAAGTTTTGTAAAAGCTTCGAAATCAATACAAGATCTACTAAAAATTTACCGGATATATTCCGGTAAATTTTTAGTATTGGGGAGGATGAGTAAGTTGAAGGTTATCAAGCCGACTGTTTTTCCTAAGCCTGGAACATATATGACTTCCAAGGTTCACGTTAATCTTATGAGTTTCACAAAAAACGCCCAAATTTATTATACGTTTGACGGAAGTGAGCCTAATGAAAAAAGCGCCGTTTTTAATATTGCTGATGGATTATTAACTCTAAAAGTAGATGATCTATTTATTGTTGAGGATGGTAAGATCACTACTTATTCCAAAGACTTTCTTATTAAAGCAGTTGCGGTGAAAGAAGGATATCAAGACAGTGATATCGCTACATTTAAATTTTCAGTAAGTAGCTTACCTAAAGGCGAGTATTATTATACAATTCTTCAGGAAAAGAAAGAGAATTCTCCAGCTGTTATTAGAATTGAAGATCATTATCAGGTGAAAATGTATTTTGTTATTGGCAGTGAAAGAGCACTATTAATTGATGCAGGTTTTGATAAAGAGAATGATCTAAAAGATTTATTAGACGCGTTTGCAGAAGGGTTACCTTATGATGCAGTAGTTACCCACGCACATCCGGATCATGATGCTCAAGCACAATCCTTGATTAATCAAGGAATCAATGTTTATTTTAATTCAGATGATTTACCAACATACAAAATGTTTGGAGGGAATTTAGTAGACTATATCGATTTTAAAGAAGGTCATGAATTTGACCTAGGTGATTGTCGACTAAAAGCTTATAAAATTCCGGGGCATAGTGTAGGTCACATGATTTTAGTCGATGAAATAAACGGTTTACTTTTCTCATCAGATGCATTTGGGAATAATCGAAATACCTTGCTAGATACAGCTTTTCTCCACTTTGGCGAAGAAGAAAGTACGATGGATCAATATTTATCAGTTTTACAAAAGTTTCGATATGCAACAAAAGGAAACATTAACAAAATATTTTTCGGACACAATGACAATGTTTTAAATGATAGTTATCTTGAAAACCTAGAAAAAGCTGTACAGCAAGCAGTTGATTTAGGAACAGAAGCCTTATCTCCGACTTTAAGACCAGCAGCAGAATGCTTTGGTTCGAGCGAAATTAGTCTGGTAGGGAATTATATTTCTGAGTTAGATTGGGTGGGTGTAAATATAAAGAACATATTTTCAGGAAACTATACTGCTGAAAATATTGCAACATTAAGTGCGCTTTTTGTTAAAAATGGTACTCTTGAACCTCCATTTCAACCGAGCATTCAAAACTATACACTTCAAGTAGAGTGTGATATAAGGGAAGTTGAAGTGGCTGCTGTTTCTACTTCAAGTAGAGCAAAAAACATTCTGTTGAATGATAGGGAAGTGGAGAGTAGGAAATTTAACAAAATTAAGGTTGAAAATAATAGAGAAGTTAACATTAAAGTAATTGCTCCGAATGGAATGGATGAAAAGGAATATAAAATTTCACTTGGATGTTAAATAAAGACAATTCGAAAAGTGCTTGATTAGAATAAATCCCCTTCTTAGCCAAACTAGCGCTAGAAGGGGATTTTTTTGTATCATACTAATATATTTTAGTAGGAGGCTAAATATTATTTTGAACTGCATGGCTTTCCAATGATAAATTTAACATTGGAACATCTAAGAAATGTTTAATAGCAAGTGCACAAGCACCCAGGCTGCATGCTTTTTTTCCAATTGAGGAAATTAATAATTCTCGATAATGGCTGATAGAGGAATGGAAATGATTTCTGATTTTGGTTACCGATTCTGGATACATTCGGAGCAATTCACTATCAAGCACTAATACGTCAGGGTTGTACAAGTTAATTATATTATTCAGCCCAATGGATAGGTAATAAATAAATTGTTCCATCTGTTCGTGTATTTCTTCGTCTCCTTCATCAAGCCATCTTTGAATATGTTCATAAGTCAGATTCTGAATTTTCCTTTTTTCAGATAGTTCTTTAAAAATATTTGATTCGGAGGCATACTTTTCCCAACATCCTTTATTTCCACATTCGCATTGTTTCCCTTCCGGTACAACAATCATATGGCCAATTTCACCAGCATATCCATCATGCCCCCGAAAAAACTCACTATTCATCATCATGCCGAGTCCTATACCTGAATAGAGGGTTGCACATAATAGGTTATCTGTTTCATGGTGTGCAAATACTCGTTCGGCAAAAGCACATAAATTCGCATTGTTTTCAATATAAATATCAATCCCGATTTCCTTTTCGAGATCATTTTTTAAGTGAATATCATACCAGTTAAAACGTGGTACATAATGAATAAATTCGTCCTTTGAGACGAGGCCATGGATAGCGATGACAATTCCAACTAATCCGTGGCGGCTGTCAGTCCAATCCGCTTTGTATTTATTGATCTGCTCAATTAATAGATTAAGGATTTCCGAATAGTCTGTTGTATTGACTTCTATAATATTTGATGAAACAGTACAGCCAAGAAGGTTCGAAAGAGTAAAAGTGATTTTACCATAATCTAGGTCAATACCAAGTGCATAGCCTGCATGTCCGTTTAAGGAGAGCATGATTGGCTTTCTGCCGATAGAATGATGCTCAAGTTGTGTCTCTACTATCAATCCCTCTTCCAATAAGTCTGCAACCTGTGCTGAGATGGTTGCTCTCGTTAAGGCTGTAACTTTTGATAAATCTGCCCTTGAGATCATTCCTTCCTTAACGATTGTTTGGATAATTAAAGAGCGATTAATTTTCTTTATATATGCCGCATCCCCAGTAACCATTTATATCCTCCATTTCGGACAATTCCTTTTAGTATAGTCCTATTATAACAGGTTCTCATAGTATAATTACTTACTGATTTCTATTAATTCATTAAAAGAGTTCAATTGACGATGCATAATAAAAGTGATAAGTTATATTTAATTCGTTTAATAAACAAATTAAAAAATGGATTTAAGTGTGAAATTTTATTACTTTTGAAAGGGGTTACAATTGCCCATAATAAAAGTAGTGATTTCATTAAATTAGGAGGGGTATTTTATATGAAAGCCTTTTTAGACAATCACTTCTTGTTAAATACAGATACCGCAATCAAACTATATGAAAATGCGGCACAGAACTTACCGATTTTTGACTTCCACTGCCATTTAGTTCCACAAGAAGTGTGGGAAAACAAGCCTTATGATAATATTACCCAATTATGGCTTGGTGGAGACCATTACAAATGGCGGACGATGCGCATGCACGGCATTGGTGAGCGGTACATTACCGGTGAGGCAGATGACTGGGAAAAATTTGCGGCATGGGCAGAAACCGTACCTCATTTAATCGGAAATCCCCTCTATCACTGGACTCATATGGAATTAAAAATGTTTTTCGGAATTGAAAAAATACTAAGCCCAAAAACAGCGCGTGAGATTTACGATGAATGCAATGAAAAGTTGCAAAACCCTGAATTTCGACCAAGAGCATTTATTGAAAAAGCAAACGTGAAATTTATCGGTACAACTGATGACCCAGTTTCGACACTTGAATACCACCAATTATTAAAAAATGATGAATCTTTTAAGTCTATCATTGCCCCAACCTTCCGTCCAGATGGAGCTCTTTTTATTGAACGTCCTACTTTTCTAACTTGGATCGAAAAGTTGGGGAAAGTTTCCGGCATTAAGGTTGACTCCTTTGATGCATTTTTGCGTGCGTTGAAACAACGGGTTGATTTCTTCCATGAAAACGGTGGTCGTGCATCGGACCATGATATTCAGAAAATGGAATATGTAGAAACAGCGAAGGAAGAAATTGAAGCAATTTTCACTAAACGGATGACTGAAGAGCAACTCTCGAATGATGAATTGGTTGCCTACCGTTCATTCTTATTAAAAGAGCTTGGAAAAATGTATGCTGAAAAACAGTGGGTTATGCAGCTGCATATGGGGGCTATGAGAAACAATAATACTAAAATGAAAGAGCTGATTGGCCCGGACACAGGATTTGATTCTATTGGAGAAGCGAATATTGCCGAAGGCCTGTCTCGTTTCCTTGATGCTTTAAATCAAGAGGGTGCACTGCCAAGAACGGTATTGTTTAACTTGAACCCGAAAGATAATCCAATCCTTGCCGGGATGATGGGGAACTTCTACGAGGAAGGTGTTTCAGGGAAAATTCAATTCGGGTCAGGCTGGTGGTTTAACGACCATATTGATGGCATGGAAAAGCAAATGAAAGATTTTGCGAATGTTGGGCTATTAAGCCACTTTATCGGAATGCTAACAGATTCTCGTAGCTTCCTTTCATACACTCGCCATGAATACTTCCGTCGCATTGTTTGTAACCTATTAGGAGAATGGGTCGAAAAAGGCTTGGCACCTAATGATATGGAGTTCCTTGAACAAATGGTTAAGAATATTGGCTATTATAATGCCGAAAAATATTTTATGGAACGTTGAACGATCCAGCACTAGCTTGCTTTGGCGAACAGTGCCTGGCATTGTTCGCCAAATAAATATAGAAAAGAAAGCTATCGTTTTGAAAAAAGTTCAATCAAAACGATAGCTTTCTCTTATTTTTAAGGATTCATTTTTATAAAAAGTTTAATCAAAATACCGCAATTTTTCCAAGCTATTTATTAAAATAAGCAAGCATTCGTTGAATCAATTTATAATTCGAACGATTCCGATCATAAATGGCACCGAAAGATAAAGCAAAATTAAAGGGATAACCGACTAGCGGTATCGCTTTAATTCGGCCACTCTCAATATATGGATCGTCTTCAATCATCGTTTTTGATACAACGCTAACGCCAAGTCCAGCTGCTACGGATTTTTTTATTACTTCCGGATTAGATGACTGAAATATAATGGATAGCTGATCGTATTTCTCTTCGAATCCTTTCATTAAGTTACTATAAAAATGTTCTCCAAATAAAATAAAGGACTCATCTAGTACATCTTGCAATTGAATCTCCGAGTGTATCGCAAGAACTGATTTTGCTGATACAAGCAAATGAAAATGACTTTGTTGATTTAATGGATGATAAATTAGCTGGTTTCCTAACGATTTCGATTCATGTGTTAATGTGATAAAACCAACATCTGCTTTTTTTTGCTCGATTGCTTTTAACACTTGATTATTTTCCATTTCTGAAATCGCGTAATGTACGAGTGGAAAATCTTTTTTGAAACGTGCCAATGTCTCTGGTAGCAGCGTCATAAAAATGCTTGGAATGGTAGCGATTTTTACTTTTCCTGAGAAAGTTGCTGTTTTGGATTGAATGTCCATTTTAAGTTCATTTGATTTTTGCAAAATCTCCATTAACTTTGGGATAATCCAAAGTCCATCTTCGGTCGGTAATGTTCCATTTCGGGAACGTTTAAATAACTGAACACCTAGTTCTTTTTCGAGCATTGCGATTGACTGGCTAATAGCTGATTGTGTGACATGCAATTGTTGTGATGCAATGGACATCGATTTATTTTCGACAACTGCTTTAATATAGTCAAGCTGTTCAAAATTCATTTCTGCCATCCTATCCATTAGTATAACTAATATAAAATATCATTAATGTTAATTATACATTAAATTAAATGAATTTTATAATGAATATCTGTAAAGTATTTATAGAAAGAGTGGAGATTAAATTGGATCAACCAAGAATTTGGACAAAAAATTTCTTGTATCTTTGCGGCAGCAATTTTTTAATCGGTATGATGTTTTACATGCTAGCTACAGTTTTACCTTTATATGTTCAATCTGGAATGCATGGCAATCAACAACAAATGGGATTAATTATTACGGTATATGTAATCGGTAGTGTACTAGCACGTATCTTTTCAGGTTTATGGGTAGATCGTTTCGGTAAAAAGAAAATGAGTGTTATCGGATTTGCTATATTTTTTATTGCTACGATTTCCTATTTTGGTGTGAAAAATGGGATTATTTTATTTCTAATTGTACGTTTTATCCACGGTATGAGCTATGCCGTTGCCTCAACAGCCACAAACACAGCTGTCATTTCTGTCCTGCCTAGTTCTCGTCAAGGTGAGGGGATTGGATATTTTAGTATGTTTATTAGTTTAGCTATGGTTGTTGGACCTTCATTTGGTCTGCTTCTATGGAACAGTGAAAACATTTATTTGCTGTTAGGTGTAGTTTCTATTCTCTCTGCAATTGCATTTCTTTTAGTATTACGTGTCCAACTACCAGAAATAAAAAAAATGGTTACACCGGTAAAGAAAAAATTAAAATGGCATGATATTGTAGAAATTAAAGCGTTGCCGATCTCTCTCGTATCCTTTTTCTTATTTTTCTCATATAGTTCACTGTCAGGATTTCTAGCATCCTATACAAAGGAAATTCATCAATCTTCTGTAACCGGACTATTCTTTATTGTATATGCCTTAATGATTGTTGTGTTTCGTCCAGTAGTTGCTAAATTATTTGATCGCTTTAACGAGCATTATTTATTTTATCCTTCAATCATCGTTTTTACGGCAGGTATGTTTTTGTTAAGTCAGGCTCATTCAGTAAGAACCATTTTAATTTCAGGCATCATTATGGGTCTTAGCTATGGTATTTTGTATCCTTGCTTCCAAGGGCTTGCAATCAAACAATCACCTGCTTTCAGAAGTGGCGCTGCTACAGCTACTTTCTTTTTACTAAGTGATCTTGGATACGGTTTAGGCTCTTATTTCATGGGCTTCACTGCATCCATCAGTAGTTATCGAATGATGTATACATTTGCGGCTGTTATTTCACTAATCTCAGTAGTTGTTTATTTTCTTTTTCATCACATCCCAGAAAAAAACATCAATCTGTTTCAACGGAAATTTAAATTAATTGGCTTTTGCTATTGAAATAGTATTCATATAATTAATGAACGAAAATCCCCTTTTAACTAATGTTAGGAGGGGGATTAGCTGTATAGTTTTATATATGCTAATAAAGTTTGCTTAAAAAGCAATACGCCTTTCCTCTTTTTAAAACGCTCTTAATTAGCTATGATTGAAAGTATAGTAAAAAAGACATTTTTGTAGGGAAGGAGAAGGTAGTCTGCCATTAGAACTCGTTTGCAATGATATTACGAAGATAAAGGTAGATGCGATTGTGAATGCTGCGAATAAAGTACTGAAAATAGGTGATGGTGTATGTGGTGCTATATTTCATGCGGCGGGTGCTGGTGAGTTGCAAGAAGCATTCGATCAAATCGGTGGATGCAAGGGTAGAGAAGCTGTGACGAACAGTGCACTGTTCGTAAAACGTACGGTTACTCTCTACAAATCGGGATCGAAGTGGAAAGTAAACAAGTTCAATGCGGTTCAATAAATGAAATCTTCTTAAAAAGGCGATTTTCCGCTCAGCAATGAATGGAAAAACGCCTCTTCATTATGTTCTTTTTGTTGGCTGCTAGAGACTATTTAGTTTTTCTTTGATATGTAGATAGTACTACTCTTCCCACTAAAAATAGAGATCTTCAAATTTCTGCACCAGTTCCGATTTTTTGTTTTCCCTTTTCTCCTCGACTAAAGGATTTTGGCAGGTATAGTCTTGTTACCAAGCCGAGCATACTAAAAATGGGAATTAAGTTAGCTCGGCTTGGTTCTAGCTATTATACCTGCCAAACCGTTGGGTCCCTCGTCCTTAGTTTGATTTTTAAACGGAGTGGTTGACGTTTTAAAGAACCAGCCTCGCACCTCAAAATAAGAGGGGCCATCACCTGTCTTTTATAGCCATTAAGCTCGTCGTTTTTCCCCTTTAGATAACCATATCCAAGGGGGGATTTTTATAGTAAAAGGAAAGAACATCTGAATTAATGAAAGTTGATTTACGAACAATATTTATGGAATACTTTTAACCTTGTGCCAAAAGATAAATAGGACAATTACTTTAATAAATGAATTGCAAAGGAGGGGTTTCATGAAGAAAAAGGGACGTAATGAACCTGCTATGTTAAGTGAGGATTGGGATACAGATCCTTCTGCAAGTGACAATGAATCATTTGAGATTGAAATGATGCAGAATGATTCAATAGAAGTACCTGGTACAAAGAGGGGAGATTCAAAAGAAAAAACAAATGAGTAACTCTAAAACAACTTCTTTCTATTATTTATTCGGTTGGAGCGTGTTTTGAAGAAAAGATCAATCAAAACACACTCTCTCTTTTTGTTCGTTTATCAAGGTTAATAGTATCAATCTGATCAGCTTTCTTTGCTTCAAGGACGCTGCTGAATTGCACCTGCTCGCTCGTCCCCTCAAGGTTACGATTCGATTCAACATTTATAATTATTAAATAGGAAACCGTATATCTAAAATGGCGGTTTCGTTTTCTTTTATATTATTTTGACCCTATATACTTATTCTAAATTTGCATGTAAAATTGTACCTCGAAAAATCAACGGGGCTGTCCGCAACACCCTTCCTCTTTTTAAACTCCTCCTAATTAGCTATGATTGGAAGTATAGTGAAAAAGATGTTTTGTGGGGAAGGGGAAGGTACTATGCCATTAGAAATCGTTCGGAATGATATTACAAAGATGAGTGTAGATGCAAGGTTAGAGAAGCTGTTACGAACAGTGCACTGTTCGTAAAACGTATGGTTACTTTCTACAAATCAGGATCGAAGTGGAAAGTAAACAAGTTCGATGCGGTTCAATAAATGAAAACCTCTTAAAAAGGTGATGTCACAAAGACAAAAAGGCGATTTTCCGCTCAGCAATGAATGGAAAATCGCCTCTTCATTATGTTCTTTTTCCATCGATCGATTGTATTACGGTATCGGTTTTAAATATAGATATGTTCTGTTTTTCAAGTGGGAGGGGGATGTATAGAGGAAAAAGAGAAATCAGTAGAAATATTTGGAGCCATTCAACAACTTTGGACCAATGAGGTACAGTCTATCAGAACTTGATTTCCCTCATTGGTTAATCAGGTTTCGAAGAACCCGACCAACAAGTGAAGACTTCTGGCAAAGTAAATTAGCATTTTATATGGATACAGAATCGATGCAACTGGAATTATTGGAACAAGGATTAGCCCGGTGATATAAAGAATTTAGTAGTCATGTAGACAAAAGCGAATGATTGCTGAGGATGTCTATGTGGTTGTCCATAGTTATGTTATAACAAGCCCCAACACCACGGGTATCAGAATTAGCGGATATTTACCTTTTAGAAAACTGTAAAATTGCAGAACATTGGGATCTTAGACACATGCATCGATGCAATATTCCAATAAACACCATATTCTGAATGTTCAGGTTTATATTCTCAAAAAATGAAATTTATTAGAGTGTATAAACATTAATGCCTATTTTTTTTGTAAAAAGAATTATGGGCTTTTGTTATTTAACGTATGATTTCACTGAAATCCCATATTTATAAGGTAGGAGATAAACTTGCAAACTTCATCTACATAGTTAATCATATGGTTATTTTTATTTAGTTATATTTATCTTTATGTACACGAATATTAATGTATTGGGAATAGAAAGGTTTCATGAAAAACGAGGGTTAGGAGGGAATTTGTTGGATATAATTGGGAAAGGTGTCATTCGTAAAGACTCGTGGGATAAAGTGACAGGACGGGCGAAATACACGGATGATTACCAATCAGTCGGGATGCTTTCTTGTGCAAAGGTCATTAGTCCATATGGGCACGCTAGGATCACTGCGATTGACACGACAGAAGCATTAAAAGTACCAGGTGTTAGGACGGTTATTGCAGGAGAACATTTTCCACTCACAGGTGAGGCCATTCGTGACCGCCCGCCGATTGCTGTTGATAAGGCCCGTTATCACGGAGAACCAGTTGCATTAGTTGTCGCTGATACTCTAGCACAGGCTCAGAAAGCAGCTAACCTAGTTAAGGTCTACTATGAATTATTGCCAGTAGTAAATTCACCTACACAGGCATTCCAAAAGAATGCTCCCCTCGTCCATGAAAGGTTAGGCGAATACAAAAAGGAGGAAGATTCACACCCGGTTCCGGGAACAAACATTGCAAGCCTTATTAAAGTTCGCAAGGGCAATATGAAAAAAGGATGGTCTGACAGTGAGGTAACAGTAGAAGCAAGTTATTCCTTTGCACCTTCGGACCATGCCGCAATGGAAACAAGATGTTCAACGTGTGAGATTTTACCAGATGGAACAATCAATATAATGACCTCGTCTCAGGCGCCTTTTATGGTCAAAACACTTATAGCTGATTACTTTGGTGAGGATATAGGGAAAATTGTTGTTCACACGCCGTTTGTTGGAGGAGCCTACGGTGGAAAGGCATCCGTTCAGCTTGAAATACTTGCCTACTTAGCATCGAAGGCTGTTGGCGGCCGACCCGTGAAGGTTTTCAATACCCGTGAAGAGGATATTATTACATCTCCATGTCACATTGGTTTGGATGCAACAGTTAAAATTGGGGCCGACCGCAACGGGAAAATTAAGGCCATGGAAATTCTTTATCTGTGGGATGGGGGTGCCTATTCCGATAAAGCCATTGATGTAACGAGATCAGGGGCAGTCGACTGCACAGGTCCCTACAATGTTGAGAATGTCTGGTGTGACTCATACTGTATGTATACCAACCATCCGTACGCATCCCCATATAGAGGATTTTCTCATTCTGAGCTGTCCTTTGTAATGGAAAGAACATTGGACTTACTATCACAAAAACTGCAAATGGATCCGCTTGAACTCCGTTTTATAAATGCTATTAGGCCAGGAAATACAACACCGACAAGGGTTCTTTTAAATAAAAGTAATTTAGGAGACTTACCACATTGTATTGAGAAATTAAGACATTTAATCAAGTGGGACGAAGGGGCGATTAAAGAGATAGATAAACGCTTTGTTAGAGTAAAGGGCGTAAGCTGCAGCTGGAAAACGTCAACGATTGATACCAACGCTCCCTCGGGCGTTATTTTAACATTTAATCGGGATGGGAGTATCAATTTAATGTCAGGGGTTATCGAAATTGGAACTGGAACTAAGACTGTGCTAGCTCAAATTCTCGCCGAGAGACTTAAAATGGATATCGATCAAATTCATGTTCGAATGAAAGTCGATACCGAGACAACGCCAGAACATTGGAAAACCGTTGCCAGCAGGGGAACATTTATGGCAGGTAGGGCTACCCTAAATGCCGCAGACGATGTGATTAACCAATTAAAAGAAGTGGCTTCATGTGTGTTAAGAGCACCAAAGGAAGATCTTGAAGTGGCAAATAGTCGGGTATTTTTGAGAGATGATCCATCCATTGGGCTCCATTTTAAAGATATTGGTTATGGTTATAAGTATCCAAATGGTAACTCTATTGGCGGTCAAATCATTGGCAGAGGAAAATATATATTACGTCATATAACGCATTTGGATCCTGAAACTGGGGCTGGGAAGCCTGGTCCGGAGTGGTCTGTTGCGGCATATGGGGTAGAGGTAGAATTTGATCGTAAAGATTATACGTATCGACTTGTTAATGCTGCGACGGTGGTGGATGCTGGCAGGGTGATGAATGAAAAAACAGCGTTAGGTCAGGTTATGGGGGCAATGAGTATGGGGCTAGCATTCGCTGGGAGAGAAACATTTTATTTTGATGATTTAGGAAGGGTGTTGAATCCGCAACTTCGGACGTATCGCCCGCTCCGCTATGGAGAGAATCCTAATTACTTGGTTGATTTTGTTGAAAATCCACAGATTGATGCACCATATGGAGCTCGGGGAATAGGAGAACTGGGGTTAATGGGAATGCCCGGGGCCCTCGGGAATGCATTGTCTGTGGCCGCTGGTGTTTCGCTGCATAATCTTCCCTTAATTCCAGAATTGATTTGGAAAGCAAAGGAGAGGCAATAAAGTATATCTGGTGGAAAGAAGTAGAGTACCATTTGAAGGGCATCATTTGTGATGCCGTTATTTTTCTTATACTGATAAATGTGCCGATAAACATTATGTCCTTCAACTTGGTAAAGGAGATTAGAAACTGAGCTTCAACAAAAGTTGAACGAGTAAGAAACGCCGTAGCCATACGGCTTTTTTTTGTTTCCATAATACATTTGGGAGGTATTATGGAAACAATGAATATTATGAAGGAATAGGGATTTCTTCATAAACTATTTAAGAGAGTGAATAACGACTCTTAAAACTTTGTGAACATTTATACTTAAAGTAAAGGATCTGTTAAAAGATAGTATTGATTTTTGAGCAAACAAAAAGGACCCTGTCCTCTAAGGTCCTTCTGGTATTCCTTATTAAACTAAAGCCCCTTTACTTTGTATAAATCGTACCGAGTCCCATTTGCACAATAATCGTATCCAGGACAATAAACCATTGATTGGTAGCTTTGTTTTTCATCATGGTTTTCCTTTCCTTCTATAATATCGTCTAATTGGGGCTTATTAGCGGAAAAGATTCGTTTTGGCAAGGTCAATGAGCTCGTTGCCGTGCCTGTTCAGGACGGCTTTCATCATCCAAAGGCTAAATCCATGCGCCTGTTCAAATGTGATTTTTGGTGGTAGAGCCAATTCCTGACGGTTCACGACAACATCAAGTAGCACAGGTCCGTCATATTGAAGGGCACGCTGAATCGCTTCCTCCAGTTCTGCAGGGTCCTCCACGCGAGTTCCTTCAATGCCTATCGCTTGCGCCATCGTTGCAAAGTTGGGGTTATCAAGGGCGGTGCCTATTTCCAGGAAGCCGGCTGCTTTCATTTCAAGCTCAACGAAACTGAGCGCACCATTGTTGAATACGACCACCTTTACGGGTAATTTATACTGCCGCAGGGTGAGAAGATCACCCATTAACATGGCAAGACCTCCATCTCCAGAAAGAGAAATCACCTGGCGGCCTGGCTGGGCAATCTGTGCTCCAATAGCCTGTGGCAGGGCGTTTGCCATCGTTCCGTGATTAAAAGAACCTAATAACCGCCTTTGTCCGTTCATTTGCAGATAACGGGCGGCCCAAAGTGTTGGGGTTCCGACATCGCATGTAAATACCGCATTCTCACTCGCCAGATCACTGACGGCTTTCGTGAGATATTGAGGATGGATCGGTTTGTGGCCTGGTTTTCCGATGGCAAGTTCGTCCAGATCATCACGGACTTTGCGATAGTGGTCTGTTAATCTCTTCAGGTGGCTTCCATCATGTGGCTCTGTCAGATAAGGCAGCAGTGCTTCAATGGTTGCCTTCACATCACCGCACAGCCCGTAGGTGAGGTCGGTTCGGCGGCCGAGATGTCCCGGCTCAATATCGACCTGCAAAATTGTGGCATCTTTTGGATAGAATTGTCTGTATGGAAAATCGGTACCAAGCATCAGCAGTACATCGCATTCCTTAACCGCCTGATAGCCTGATGCATAACCGATAAGTCCTGTCAATCCGACAGAGTACGGATTATCATACTCCAGGTGTTCTTTACCTCGCAAAGCAATAACCATAGGTGATTGCAGTTTTTCACAAAGCTGCATGAGTTGCGTGTGAGCGCCAGCACAGCCGGCCCCGCACAGCAGCGTGATGCGCTTGCCGTGGTTCAAGTAGCCCGCCAGCTGCTTTAACTCTGTTTCCGAAGGATGTATTACCGGCCGTGTCACATGAAGGACATGTTGAGGTACAGGGGTCTCGTCTGCTTCTAAACCAGCGACATCCCCGGGCAGAACAAGAACGGACACACCTTTACGCGCAACTGCATTCTGCATGGCGACGACTACGGAGCGGGGCATTTGGTGAGGGGTCATCACTACCTCGCAGTAATAGCTGCAGTCCTTAAATAGATGATCGGGGCGTGTTTCCTGAAAAAAATTGGTGCCGATTTCGTAGCTTGGAATGTGTGCTGCAATCGCAAGCACAGGGACCCGGTTGCGGTGACAGTCGTACAAGCCATTGATGAGGTGCATATTGCCAGGGCCACTGCTTCCGGCACACACAGCAATACTTCCGGTTATATCAGCATCGGCACCGGCCGCGAATGCTGCAACCTCTTCATGGCGGACATGAATCCATTCAATTTTCTTTGAACGCCGGACGGAATCGAGAACGGCGTTCAGTGAGTCTCCTATAATACCATAAATCCTTTTTACACCTGCATTTAACAGTGCTTCAACGAGTGAATCCGCAATAGTTCTTTTCATTATTTTTCTCCTTCGTTATTTTTTTGTATTTTTACCATGTTACCGGGTTTTATGCTAAATCAAAGGAATGTCGTGATTGTTCCGTTGTTGCTTCGACAAGGCTTGTATCTGTATTTAATATCCGCATCGATAAGGAGGAAAGTGTAAGTAGGATATCAATGAATCAGGCTGTCCCTGAAAAGGAACAGCCTTTACTTATCTTGGTTCTGGTGCAAAAACTTCAGGACACTTGCAAGTAATCTCTAAATCTTGGACATACTGATACTATTATTCTAAAAAAGATATGTGATCGATATGGAAAAGGAAAATTTGTTTAAGCCGCCTTTTTCTCTCCATTTGAAAACGACATTTTCCTCTTGATCTTGAGCAATCAATTCCTTTTTTATAAGCCAATTCACAAGATGGTGTACAGAGATAATAAAGTTGTTTAATTTACAATAAAGTCGTTTAAAACATAATAAAGCTGTTTCAAAAACGTCAGTCATGTTATTCAACAATCGGGCCATTTAATGGAATAACACTTAAAAAGGGAATTGGTATACAGAGAAGATTGTGAAGAAATGTACTTAA
>NZ_JBALMU010000037.1:36838-47880 GCF_036962285.1 Bacillus sp. JJ634 | reverse complement strand
CTTTCAGCAGAGCTGAAAGGCATGTGAAACCGTGTTTTCACACCGAATAGGCCAAAAATCGTATAAATCAACCACATTCATGAACATAGCCTTGATATAAACATAAATAAAAGAACGCTTTATTCTTTACAACTAGATAACAAATGGGGTTTATGGAAGATATAAGGGGGAGCTTTAGATGGAATACAAAGTGGAACGCTTACTCGTGAATTTCAAAACGCTTGAAGAATTTAAGAAATTCAAAGAATACGGTATACAAGAATTATCTATGCTCGATGATTTAGAAGCAAATATCATTGAAAACGATAGTGAATCACCATTTTACGGCATTTATTTCGGAGATACACTTGTTGCCCGAATGAGCTTATATCAAAAAAGCGCCAAGTTCGATCATTACTTTGACCAAAAACAAGATTTTCTTGTGCTATGGAAATTAGAAGTACTTCCGAATTATCAAAAGAAAGGCTACGGAAAAGCTTTAGTAGATTATGCTAAAAGCTTTCATCTGCCAATTAAAACAAACCCGAGAGTTCAATCACAAGCTTTTTGGACAAAAATGGGCTTTGAACCCATTACCTATGACATGGATCGCGATCTTGGTGAAAATCCACTCGTATGGCGTCCATAATTGCGCAATCGTCTGCAAAATAAAACTCGTGGCTAAGAGGTTGCAAAAACTCCCCTTAGCCACGAGTTTATTTATTTACTCTCTCGAGGTTCCCGTTTTTATCCATTTGAAACTTCACTTTTGAACTTGTTGGATCATCTTCATGAATAATGAGTTTCCTAGCACGCTCCATAATATGCAAAAGCGCTCGATAATCTTCTTCCACAACAACAAGTTGACTTTGTAACACTTTAATTTCCTCACGCAATTGCTGATTTTCTCGCTGTAAGTCCCCAAGCTCTTCAGCTCGTTGCTGCTTTTCCTGCTCATATAGTCGAGCCGTTTCATCCATTTTCTTTAAATATGAAACAATTTCTTGAAACGAAACCGAATCACTCGTCTTATTCTCCTCAACAAATTCTACTTGCTGAGTACATTCATGCATATTCTCCATTTCTCGTTCTAGCTTTTCTTCTAATCGTACATCTCTCTGACCTTTATTCTCTTTTCTCTGCTTCTTCGCGAGCTCGATTCCCGATTTATATTGCTTACGAACAAAAGAATTCCAACGAAAGCCACAAGCTGCAGGTGTTCTCGACAATTGTTTACCCACTTCTTCAAATGCTCGAAGTTGAGTGCTGCCTTCTCTAATATACCTTAAGACAACTTCAGCCAACAATAAATCTTCATCTTGACTCCATGCATCTTGTCTCGCAATTGACATCTCTCTACCTCCAAAGCAAGCTTTTTTCTTCATATATATGTACTTACTAGAAAAGATAGAAGGGAAAAGAGTAAACTAAGTCAGATTATTTTGTTTTATTTAAGAATGAGTCAACTGCTTGATGATGGGCATCCGTTTCCCATAACTTTGCACATTGTCTGCTTTCCATTTCCATGCGCCCTTTTAAATCCGTCTCTTCCCATTTATTAATTAATAGATTTTTGTAAGCCATCAATACGCCTACCTCACGAGTCAGAATCGTATCGACAAAGCGCTCCCATTCTTCTAAATCTCCTTGAATCACTTCATCAATAAATCCTAATTCTTTCGCTGCCTCTGCTGTATAAATGGTTCCATTCAATAATAGCTTCATAGCTGATTGATAAGGGATTTTCTCTAATAAAATCGAAGCGCCGCCCCATCCTGTTGTAATCCCTAACGATGCTTGAACAAAACCTAACTTCACACCGCTTTTAGCAAGACGAAAATCACATGCTGAGGCAATCTCACAGCCCCCCCCAACTGCACTACCATTCAGCAAAGCAATAGTAGGCTTTTTGAATACAGCTAATTTATATAAAATCGCTCCCATTTTAGACAGCATTCCGTAAGATTCTTCCTCTGTATAAAGCGAATGGAACTCAGCTAAATCGCCCCCCGAACAAAAAGCGCGATCACCATAGCCTGTTATCACAACTACTTTTACATCATTATCTTGGGCCGCTTGGTCAAGCGCAGCTTCAAATTCTTCCATCAATTGATAACTAACTGCATTTCTTTTTTCTGGTCGATGTAAAATAATTTTCATGTAACCGCGTTCATTTTTTTCCACTAAAACTGTCTGACTCATACCTTCACCATCCTAACTAATTAATCACTCTTCTATTTTACACCATTCATTGAACATTCTGTGAATTTTTATTTAACTTTTCCATTTTAAAGTTATATTCTACTTGTATTAAACATAACAAAAGCAAAAAAGCACAGAGGATATAATCCCTGTGCTTTCATTAGCATATTGCTCGATGTAATATAAAGAAATTATTTGTTAACAACTTCTTTTCCGTTGTATGTTCCACATTCTTTACAAACACGGTGTGAAAGTTTCATTTCACCGCAGCTTGGGCATTCTACCATACCAGGTACAGATAGTTTGAAGTGTGTACGACGTTTTCTTTTTACAGTTTTAGACGTTCTTCTAAAAGGTACAGCCATTATTCCCACCTCCTTAAAAAATATAAGAAATCCATAAAAATCAGATTAACTGACTTTTATACTTTCAATTAAGATTCTTTATTGTTTTCAAAAAAATCGGCAAGCTTTGCGAATCGAGGATCCACTTTCTGTTTGTTTTCTTCTTCAGAAATAACGGTCCAGTCACTTCCAGATTGAGGAGCAGCTTCTTCTGAGTTAACATCCTCACAAAAAACTTGCATCGGTATTTCTAGCAATAAATTTTCTTTAATGACTGGCAAAAGATCCACAACATCACCTTCTACAATTGTCACATCATCTCCATCATACTCGATGCCTGCTGTTTTGAATAGAAAAGTTTCTGTTGTTTCAATATCAATTGGGTAGTTGACATCTACCAGCGTTCGGGAACACGGTAAAATAAATTTACCCGATAGATGCAAGTGGAAAGTAACTTTCGTCGAACCAATATCTGCTCTTCCTGTTACTTTTATTGGTGAAACGTCGCGAATCTGCGGGTCTCTCTCCTTAATGTCTGTAACATCCACTATTTCATCAATTTGCAAATGTTTGTCCCGTATTTTTTGAAGTTGACTAATTGTCCATTTCAAATGAAATCACCTCAAGGCAACAAAAATAATTATAGCTTTCAATTATTCGTTTGTCAAT
This sequence comes from Bacillus sp. JJ634, assembly GCF_036962285.1. Lineage (NCBI taxonomy): Bacteria > Bacillati > Bacillota > Bacilli > Caryophanales > Bacillaceae > Bacillus > Bacillus sp. JJ634. The sequence continues at coordinate 44,686 of NZ_JBALMU010000037.1, read as the reverse complement.
ATTTTTTCTTTACACTATAATGTAGTCATTCTAACGAATGTTGCAAGCTTTACGAATGATACTTATGATGTTGAATAAATACTTCAAACTATACTTGAATTTCTATTTTAGCATGTAGAAACCAAATTACAAACTTTTTCAGTGAGGTGACCTTAATGAAAGCTGTTGGTGTAGTTGTCGAGTACAATCCATTTCATAATGGACATGCCTTACATATTCAAGAAAGTAAGAAACAGACTGAAGCTGATGTAGTCATCGCTGTAATGAGCGGTTCATTTTTACAACGTGGTGAACCTGCACTCGTCAATAAATGGGCACGAACAGACATGGCCTTACGCGGCGGCGTAGACCTTGTTATCGAGCTTCCTTATCGTTTCGCAACAGCCAACGCCGAATTATTTGCTCGCGGCTCCATTAGTCTGCTTGAGGCTATGCAATGTGATGCGTTCTGCTTTGGCAGTGAAGACGGAAAGATTGCCCCGTTTCTCGATACCTATCATTTGCTTCAAGAAAAAGAAACAGAATACAAAAGTGCGTTAAAAACGTTTTTAAAAGAAGGAAAGAGTTATCCAGCAGCTGCTTCCCTTGCTTTTCGCAGCCTTTCATCCAATGAAAGAGGACTAGATCTATCGCAGCCAAACAACATTCTTGGCAAAGAATATGTGCACGCTGCTTTATCAAACAACTACAAAATAGAACCTTTTACAATCAAGCGGGTAGCAGCAGGCTATCACGAAACAACGCTTCACGATAAAGCGATTGCAAGCGCTACAGGCATTCGAAAAGCGATTATCGAACAGAAACAAAGCATGCAGACGATTTCCAGCTATGTACCACATTCAACCCTTGCTATTTTAGAAACATATATTACTTATTATCGAAGCTTTCATCATTGGGAGTTGTACTGGCCGCTTCTTAAATATCGAATTCTTACTTCTTCTGCCGCTGAATTAGCATCCATCTATGAAGTAGAGGAAGGCATTGAACATCGATTATTAGATAGAGCTAAGCACTCTAGTACGTTCCAACAATTTGTGACACAAGTGAAGACAAAACGCTATACATGGACGCGTATCCAACGCATATGCACTCATATTTTGACGCATAGCTTGCAAGCCGAAATGGAGGCTTCGTCCTTTCCATCATACCTTCGTTTACTCGGAATGACGGAAAAGGGCCAACAGTATTTGCAATCGGTCAAAAAAGAGCTGCCTCTTCCTTTAATTTCGAAAATATCAGCCTACAACAATGCTGATATTACACCAGATTTACGTGCGACAAACGTATTTGCCCAAGGCTTACCAGAGCCTTATCAAACCGAATTAATAAAGCGGGAATTCGCCGCACCGATTCGACTCAAAGTTTAACAATTGTGAGGAAACGCTATTGATGAACAATAAAAAATAAGAGACGGAAAGTCAAAGTCCGCCTCTTATTTTTTATCTTCTAATGTTTCTAAATAATGCAGGGCATCTGTAAAGTGATCAACTGGAATAATCTTCATCTTCGTATTAATATCTTTCGCTGCCATTAATGCCTCTTGATAATTGGAATGAGGAGCCCCTTCCTCATTAGGTGCGAAGAAAATATCAGCACCTGATTTATCAGCCGCGACAATTTTCTGTTGAATGCCTCCAATAGGCCCTACTTTTCCTTCTTCATCAATCGTACCTGTACCTGCAATTTGATACCCTTGCGTTAAATCCCCTTTGGTTAATTGATTATAAATTTCTAAAGAAAACATTAATCCTGCCGATGGTCCACCGATTTGCTCAGAATCAATAGACACTTTGGGAACGGTTATAACTCTCGTAGCATCATCAAGAGAGATACCTAACCCTACTTGATTCGGTTTCTCTTTAAACGCTTGCAAAGTGATTGCTGCTTGTTTCTCCGTTTCTTCTCGCTTATAAACGATGTCAACGGTATCCCCTGCTTTTTTCGTAGCAATATAATCAATAAATTGTTGTGAGGACTCAAAACTTAAGCGATCGACTTGAATAATTTGATCACCCGCTTTTAAAATTCCAGCCGCTGGCATATCCTCGTGTACATCTAAGACAAACACACCCAGATACTGATAAGAAAACTCTTTCCCAGCGTGGTCATAAGCCACTTTAATGGCATGATTTTTCGAAGTATCCATTAAATGCAGCTGCCTTACATTATATTCTTCATCCGTTTCATCTTCGCCTCGAACGGATGCCTCTGGATAAATTTCTTGATAGTCACTCCATTTAGCAAGCAAATACGAATAAATATTTGCTCTTCCCATTCTAACCGTTGTGAGCATGAAGCTCCCTTCTGCTCGATCACCGTCAGAAACTTCAATAATCGGTTCTAATTCTTTCGCCATACCAGGCTTTGTCACATAATACGGCAAATAATAAAATGCAGAGGCAAAAAGAAGCAAGGCAACCACTAAAGTAGTGTTGACATACGCTTTACGGCTCATTTTTGCAAGACTCCTTCCAAGATGCAACACACGATTTAATGTAATCGACTTTCTGTCTAGCTGCTTCTTCTCCAATACTAATTATTTCAGATATATTTGTAAATGATTTCGAACTGTATTTTTCCACTCGCGGACGAATCATGACATCGGAAGCAAACTCTCTATTCTCGACCAATTCCATTTGTAAAATATCAAGACTTTGCATAATCACATCATAAATAGATGTAATCTCTACCTCCTGATTAATATGCGAAACATCTACGCCAATAACGATATCTGCTCCCATTTGCTTTGCAACCGAGACAGGTACCCGATCAACGACACCTCCATCAACTAATAAATGATTATCAATTTTCTCCGGAACAAAAATACCGGGTATCGAAATACTTGCGCGAACAGCCGGAGCAATCGGCCCCTCCTGAAAAACAACCTTTTCTCCTGTTCGAATGTCAGTTGCTACAACCGCAACAGGGATATCTAATTCTTCTAACTTCTTTCCATATGTAAATACACGAATTAATTCTTTTACTCGCTTCCCTGCAACAAAACCCATTTTCGGAAACGTAAAATCTAAATAATACTTCCTTTTAAATACACGCGATAGTTTATAAAGCCGCTCAATATCTGAACCCGCTGCAAATAAAGCACCAACCATCGCTCCCATGCTGCTCCCTGCAATTAGGTCAATAGGAATGCCCTCTTCTTGTAATACCCGAATCACACCTAGGTGAGCAAAACCTCGCGCACCACCCGAACCAAGCGCTAATCCAATCTTCGGTTCTCGCAATGCTATTCCTCCTCAAATTGTCTCATTCAAAATTATTGTCTTAAAGCGGTTCATACAAGCATATTGTTTAAACAGGATAAAATGATTAGCTTCGATTTAGTAGATTATTTTTTATCTCGATTTTCCCACTTGTATAAAACTTCCTTTTATTTTATCACTCATATGCATAAAGTGCCTAGCAGATTCCTGATTAAGGAGGAGCAAGCTTTGTTGTTACCGAAACTTAAATCAATCACCTTAGCCCTACTCATTACGATTATGGCCATTGCATTAGTCGTTTTTCCTCAGGAGTCCTTTGACGCATCTAAGAACGGCTTACATATGTGGTGGCAAATTGTCTTCCCATCTCTTTTGCCGTTTTTAATTATTTCTGAGCTATTAATTTGCTTTGGTGTTGTTAGCTTTCTAGGAGTCATATTTGAACCATTAATGCGACCATTTTTTCGCGTTCCTGGTGTAGGTGGTTTTGTCTGGGCAATGGGGCTAGCTTCCGGCTTCCCTGCTGGAGCAAAATTTACCGCTAGACTTCGACTGGAAAAACAACTAACTCGAATTGAAGGAGAACGTCTTGTTTCCTTTACAAACTCCTCAAATCCATTATTTATTTTCGTCGCTGTTTCCGTTGGTTTTTTTCAAAACCCAAAGCTCGGTATCCTTCTTGCAGCGGCTCATTATGGAGGAAATATGATTGTTGGCTTCATCATGCGGTTTTATGGACAAAAAGAGGAGCAAGCCCTTCCAAATAGAACAATCCAACTTCCATCTGTAAAAGCGGCCCTCAAGCAGATGCATCGGACACGTTTAAAGGAAACTCGTCCATTTGGAAAAATGCTCGGTGACTCGGTAACCTCTTCCATTCATACATTATTAATGATTGGCGGGTTTATCATTCTATTTTCAGTCATCAACCAGCTATTATCTCAAATGAATGTAACAGCCTTGCTTGCAAAAGCCGTAGCTGGATGTTTACAAGTATTTTCACTGTCACCTTCCTTTAGCATTCCTTTTATTTCGGGACTGTTTGAAATGACGCTTGGCGCAAAAATGACAAGCTCTATTTCAAACGCTGATTTATTACAGCAAGCGATGATTGCAAGCTTTATTTTAGCGTTCAGCGGCTTAAGCGTTCAAGCGCAAGTAGCAAGTATTTTGGCCGAAACAGATATCCGTTTCGCTCCCTTTTTCTTTGCCCGCGTCCTGCATGGCTTTATTGCCGCGATACTAGCTTATCTGCTTTGGAATTCACTTTATGTAGAGATTCCAGACTATGGACATGCCGCACTCGCTTTTCCAGTTAGTCAGATTATCGGAGATGAAACAACAACATTATATGAACAAATGCTCCACTTAGGACCTCTGTTCACCATTATTAGTTTAAGTGTTTATACATGCATTATAGCCAAAAGAATCATTCGATTTTAATTCCACTAAAAGAGAGCGCGTCGAATGACACGCTCTCTTTTAGTAGAATATTCAGTCATATCAAATGGAATTTTTCTTTCATTGCTTCAATTACAACATCAGGTACCAACAAAGAAATATCTCCGCCGTATTTAGCCACTTCTTTCACAATGCTTGAACTTAAAAATGAATACTGATTTTTTGTCATAATAAAGAATGTTTCTACTTGATTATTCAAAAGCCTATTCATCGACGTTCCTTGCATTTCGTATTCAAAATCTGATACAGCACGAAGTCCCCTAATAATCGCATTCGCGGAAACGCTTTCAGCATAGTCAACAGTAAGTCCTTGAAATGAATCCACTTTTACATTCGGAATATGAGCTGTCGCCCGACGAATTAAATCCATCCGCTCTTCCACTGTAAATAAAGACTGTTTAGCGGAATTATTTAAAACGACAACGTATACTTCATCAAATACATTGGCTCCCCTTTGAATAATATCAACATGACCAAATGTAATCGGGTCAAAACTTCCTGGACAAATCGCTATTTTTGACATGATTTATTCCCCCTGTTCGTCTTGAACATACCCCCATTGATAAATAGTAACGGCGATAATTCCATAGACTTCTTTTCTTTTTATAACTAAATCACCGACTTGCTCCGGCAAAGTAACATCATGGCTATGTTCACAAACGATGTACCCCTTATCATTTAACAGTCTAGCCTTTGATATTTCCTCTAGCAACTCGATAAGCTTTTGCTTCTTATAAGGTGGGTCGAGCATAATTAAATCAAACGTTAACTCCCGCTTAATAAGCGCCTTCAATGCTCGTTGTGAATCATTCTTATAAAGCTCTGCTTGCTCCGTCAATTTACATAGCTCTAAGTTCGCTTTCACTGTTTGAAAAGCTGTATAGTCACGATCGACGAAAATAGCTTGATCCGCCCCTCGACTTAACGCTTCTATACCAAGTCCCCCGCTGCCTGCAAATAAATCCAGCACAAGGCCGCCATCAAAATACGGGCCAATCATATTAAAAATCGATTCTTTTACTTTATCAGTTGTAGGACGGGTTCCTGTACCCGGTACAGCTTTCAATGGTCTACCTTTACATGTTCCAGAAACGACCCTCATGTTCTCACCACATTTTTCTGACAAATTTCTGTTACTCAATTATCCTAACACATTCGAAATATCTCGCCAATAAAAAAAATAAGAACAATACAACTCGTTTCATGAATAATAAGGAGAATTTTGGTCATAATGTGAATAACAACATCACTATCGTAGATGTTGTTGCCAACCGCGGAGAAGGCTTACGTTTCCCCATAAGTTCTTCCTCCGGTTTCTCCTCTCCCTTTGCCTTCTAGTCCTTAATCAGACATAGAAGGACCCTGCAGAAGTCTGCAGGGCTTTTTTTATACCATAAGAGCGTAAAACTCTTTGATATGTGTTGTTTTCCAGCCGACTCCGCTTTTCTTACTGTAACGTATTCAAATCCACCAATTCCAACTCATTGTTTTGTTCACGAACAAATATGTTAAATACCTTTAACATATAATCTTCGCTAATATAATACTGATTATTAAATTGTGTTAATAATGTCCCTTCTACACTATGCGCTTTTTCATTGTAGAGAAATACCGTTTTTCCTGGGTATAAACGAAATGTCTTTGAACCATTATTTAAATAAAAGTGCTGATTCACCCACTCTGAATGAAATCCTAGTTTTTCTGTTACCTGCTCTAATAAATAATAACGCTTCAAACGAACAGTCACAGATTTTACAGCTGAATGCTCCCCATCTCGATTCAGCCATTTAGCATGATTGATAAAAATAAGCGGGCGAACTTTGTGACTTTCCACTTTATTCAATTCAAAATAATGGGTTACAAGTCCTGTAACATTTGATAATAATTCATCTAAATACTCAACTGAAAATTCATGTCCCCGCTTCTTTTTCAATACAGAAACGAATGCTGCTTGCTGCTCCTTGGTCAACCCTTTAGCCAGCTCTTCATATAGTTGTTTCGCTTTACCATTCAGCTTCTCATCTCGCACATAAGCGCCAATAACCGATTGTAGCCATTGCTCTTTTTTATTTGAGAATGGGTAATGGGTTTGGTAATAGCGCTTAGATAATACTTGGGCCAGCTTATCTACACTAGTGCCAATTAGCAAATGTTCTGAGGAAAAAGGAGAGACGGCTGTTGTAATAATCAATGTAATAGGTTCTGTTGCTTCATATTTTTGAACCGCTTGAACTAATCGATCAGAAGAGGCACCATAAACCATTACATCACTTGCTTCAAACTTCTTGCTCTTTTTTTGTTGGTAGTATAAAGGGAATGTCCCTTCTCTTCCTTCAAACACGTAATAACTTATTTTCTCTTTCTCTGTTTCACCGATTAAACGAGCTCCAGCAGCCCAAATTCCCGATCTTTTAGAGTAATCGGTAATTTCCACACGTGTATTCGCTATCTTGACGTGTTCTAATTGAACGGCCCAGTTATTCAATACAAAAGCTTGTGATGTTGATTTTTTTAGCTTGTACGTAAAACGAAGCGTACCCCCATTTGTTTCTAGATTCTGCTTTTGATTACCCGATTGTTGACAACTTTTATCGTCTTCTTGACATACTGGTTTAATAGATTTTTGAAAGTTTAACTGGTAGTTCCCAGCCGGAAGGCCGAAAAATTCATGTTCAACTTCAATATAGCGACCTTTTACCTTCATATGTACCGTTTCATTTACCTGATAGGAAATATGTTTAGATTGGGCACTTTGCTTCTCTGAATAAACATTCCATTGCCAAAAAAACACTCCGCCCGTTATAAGCAACAATAAAAAAAGAATGGTAAAAAATAAACGCTTCACAAACCAATTCCCCTTTCTGTCTACGATACCAAAGTACCAAAACATACTCGAAAAGTCACGGGAATATTCTATGAACTTATCCTTAAGTTCTTTTTATAGTCTTATCGACCCCTATGTTCATTTTAGATAAAAAGGTCGTTTCATACATCTTTTATTTATCCCACACTTAACGGGCAGTAAGACCCCTACCTCAAGCTTATGAGGAATCAAAGAAGATAGGTGGGGGACAACTGCCCTCATCTAGTTGCGGCTCCTAGCCCCTCGAGGTCATAAGCTGTCATGCTCTGTGGCAAACTGCGCCACGCCGCATTTCATCTTATG
>NZ_JBALMU010000037.1:0-36724 GCF_036962285.1 Bacillus sp. JJ634 | reverse complement strand
CCCCCACTAATGGAAGTTTCACTTTATTAGACACGTATGCAGTTGTACAACTTCTCTTTTGAACAGGAAAATGGTACAGTATGAAGGAATATGTACATAAGGAGAGATTGAATTGATTCAACGTTTTATTGAACTTGGACAAGGATATTCTGATTTATATGAATTACTAGAAATCGGAAAAAACAATAGAAATCGAGTAGCTAGATTATTAGCCCTTCACACAACCTTAAACGATAAACAAGTAACATCTCTTGTTGTTGTGATGCACCCGACAACTGAAGGGGAGTTTCAACCACTTTATATTTGTCGCGAAGGCATCCCCAACCCAAAAACAACTCCAAATAAGCGATACGAGCTTTTTGAAGGATTGGCGAAGGAACTCGACAAGTCCATTATCGAATTAGAGATTAAACCATCCACGCTGTTTGCAGAACTAGATTTGTATTACCAGCATTTAATCGGCATTTTGCGTATGAACAAATATTTACCACCAATGAAAACAGGATTTTAAAAAAGCAGTATGATAATCATTCAATGCTAAGTAAACGATTGAATACTTATTGTAATAAAAGGACTGTTCCCACAGCTGTGAGAACAGTCCTTTTAAATACCCATCTTATAATCATATTCCTTCGCTTTATCTGGCTTGGAATTCTCGTATTCTACCTTGAGAAAAGGTTTATGAGAAAGATCGACTCTTTTCACGAAAGAATAGCCTCTTAGCTTTTCTACTAACGCCTCTACTTCATCCATATTCGTATACAGGACGACATACTTTAGCTTTTTGGATACATAATGAATATTTCCAAATTTTCTAAGCATTTTCGCTTGTTTTAATGTATGTAAATAGACAATAATTCCTTGCCTAGCTCCAATCATATTTTTATCTCCCTCATATTAAAGGTTTTTATTCAGTGTAGCATAGGAAAAACTTTGCTTTCAACTAAAAATTGGTGTAGAGATACTTAGTATCCTTACACCAATTTAATACTTCGTTAAGAACAGCCACAGCTGCCGCCTGTTCCACAACCTCCAGAGCAGCCCGATCCTGAATCAAAGAAAGGATTGCCTGTCGGAACTTTTATTTGAGGAGAAACAGCTCGACCAATTTTCATGCTGATTTCATCTAATACCGTTTGCAAATCCATTTCAGCTCTTTTAAAATCAGCAATCGTCGGATGCAAATCCATATCTCGTTTTGCCTCGCGAATATCCATATTCACCCTTTTGTATTCCGGATGATACTTTCCAAAACGTTGAACTTCTTCGTATAAATCTTTCAGCGCCCCAAACTTTTTAATTTTTTGTTGCGCGAGTTGATCATTCTTTAGTTTATATAAATGAGCAAAATAATTTTCACCAATCTCAGATTGCATCACTAATTCAGCCAGTGCTTCAGCTTTTTGAACGATTTCAATGGTTTCCATAGTAGCAAGCATTAATCGCTCACCTCCACCACCATTTTACCATTTTTCGAATCAAGAAGCGAGCTATTAGATAGTTGACTCAATATGTACCTCCACTTCTTTTGTTAGTCCTGTTTTTTCCCCATCTTCATTTAAAACTTCAAGCTTCATCCTATGCTTTCCATTCGGTACATCTCTTACAACAAAAGCCGCTGTCGTACGTTCACTATGCTTTTTTCCATCTATAGAAACGGTAACCGTTGCCAATTTTTTAGAATTCGTTTGTGAAAAGCTATACCCTTTTACATAACATTCCACATACACATTATCTTCTTTAACTATTGTTTTCACAAAAAAGTCCTCATTCATTGTCTTCCATGCAGATGCTTCTGCCCTAGTTTCAAAAAGACTATGAACATTCTCGATTATATCTTTAGGTTTAGGAATTTTCTGACCACAACCACTTATCATGAACAATAAAACAAATATAATAACTAATTTCTTCATGCTAAAAAACCTCCCTTCACCATTATTGTTGGCTAAAAGGAGCAAATTACTCATGAAAATTCACCGCTAACTACCTGAATTATTCATCGCTTGAAACATATGAAGCATCATCGAAGCTACTTGAACACCATCCGAAAATTTAGACACCCGATGAGGGATAGATTTTTTAAAAAAATATTTCGCTTCTGTTTCTAATTGATCCAAATGCTGTGGATTACGCATAAGCTTTTTATACCAAATCGGCTGAATCCGTAAATAATTGCGTACATCCTCATTCTCTTCAATAAAGGCATAAATATTTTGGCGCAATATAATCCCTTCCTTAATCTTTTCTAAATACAAAAGGGTTGCCACGTTTCTCTACTTCTTGCTTCGGTGGCTCTTCTTTCGTTGATCTATCTCCTTGAAACACTTCTAACAACCCTTGAATGGTTCCAATTGCTTGGTTGGCACTTCTAATATATTGTTGAATTTGATTAATATCCATACTTTTCAACGCTCCAAGCAACATAGTAAGAAATTCTTGATTTTGCACAAGATCCTTATCGTTTTGCTCTACTGCTTTTGGGTGCTCTTGCACGGTTTCTTGCTGCGCTCTTTCTTGTTCAACGTTCCAGCGTGGATGATCTGCCCCTAATAAATACCACTCTTCAAAGAGTTCCTGCCAAGTCGTCTCCTTACGCCTCACTTCATTGCGTAAATGAGGATGCCCCTTTACAAACTCACGAAATTGTTCAATCGACTGGCGTTTATTTTTGGCCATTATTCTCACCTCACTCAGACATTTACCTATTGTACAATATGCAAATCCCTCTAAAAGGTGCGCACCCTTTTCTATTCTTTAACACCACGCTGTTTATTTTGGGCTCCTGCTGGTGTGAGACCATATAAAAACGAGCCCCTATTCGGAACTCGTCTTTACGAATCATTATTTATCCCACACTTAACGGGCAGTAAAATCCCCACTGATGGAAGTTTCACTTTATTTAAGCTGATTATCTTTAGTTCTCACTTTCGTTCATTACGGTTTAATAAAATTTTGCGTGTAATATTTCTCATAAACTCCAACACCTAAATGAGTGAACTCTTTATTTAATAGCGTATCACGATGTCCTTTACTATTAAGCCACCCTTCCATAACAGCAATGGCATCTACATACTCCGCTGCGATATTTTCACCTGCCGAATGATACGTCACCTTTCCTTTTTCTAAACGATCCTCTAAGTCGCCTTGTGTTTTAGAAACGTGAGAAAAATAATCGCTATCTGACATGTCATAACTATGAAGGTACGCAACCTCTGCAGTTTGTTCATCCCATTGTAATGCTGGAACATTAAAACGTTTACGCATAATATTCGAAATATCAAAAATTTGTCGTTCATTTCCTTCTTCGACTTGTGACCATTCGGCTTCTGATAATTCGTCCATCTTCATAAGCTCACCGCTATAGGTTAATTCATATGGTCTTTGTTTAAGCAAAGTCTCTTCATTTAAAAAACGCACACTCGAAAGCGTTCCTGTCATTTTATCCAAATACAATTGAGCATAAATATCTCCTATCTCAACAATCGGTCTCATATTCATATCTTCCTCCGATAATTCAAAGCGATAGGAGCTTCCATCCGTTTCTATATCAACGGATGGTTCCACGTAAACACTCGAATAGATTTCATCAATAGGCTGACCTACTTTAAACGGGGAAATATCCACTTTATCACCAATGCCATAAGCTGATACAACTTTCCCATTTTCCATCGCCAACTGAAAATAAGAATCTGCATTTTGATTATAAATCCACCAATCATAACCATAAGCAGACACGTCTACTCGATTTGGTTGACCAAACTTCTTCTTAATCTCTGCTTCTTTCTCACCTATTGTAACAGCTAATCCACTCTCTGCTTCTCTAGTCGTTTCTTTTTTACTCAAAGTAGTAGACTCATTTATATCTTTATTTGAATTAATCCCTTTATTCCCATTTAAAATTGAATGAGAGTTATCATCTTCGTCAATATTCAGAAAAATACCAACAACAAAAAAGATTATAACTAGTACAACAATTTTTGCAAGTTTACGCAGAGGATCACTTCCTCTCTTTTCGTTTTACAGCTCACGCCCATTATATCATGTTTTCTTATAATAAATAAGTAGCTACTATGAAAGCCGCGCAAGAGAACTTTCTGAATTCACAAAATACTTCCCAGTCGTTCGTTGCAACTTCAATCAATTCATACTATTATTAAACATAAGCAACAATTGTATATTTATGGAATTTGCAGGAGGGTTTTATCTCGAATTTTAATTGTAACGATTAGGAGGTACTATTTGTGAGACTTGAAAACTCTGGCTTACACCACATAACAGCTGATTTAAACCGTCTTGATGATTTAATGCCCCAGTACGGTCTAATCCGTGCAGAACAATGGGATTATGAACGCGTTAGTTACGATCGAAAATTCGAATTAACAGAAGGCGTTTATTATTTAAGAATTTTAGGCGAAGCTATTGAAGGTGATGTTGGCAGTCATAAAGCAATTATTAAATTACGCGTACCACTATTAGGGAAACATTACTATCCACACGGAGTGGAATATGGCGATGGAGAATACTTTCCTGCTCCATTAGTAAAACAATGCGAAAAAATCTTAGCGGACGTTCATAAAGAATTAGTAGAATTTAATGGTCTTTAATCAACCTCACAACGCATGTTAAAACATGCGTTGTTTCTATTTTACTCTTCTACCGCTCGCCTGCGGCTTGACTTTCGTCCACTCCTTCAGATCAAATCATCTTTAGCCGTAACCATTTTATCTCTATATAATAAATAAGCTCGTTCATAAAATGTGGCATCATCCTATAACATTACTTCTAATTATAGAAAAGACCTGACCCTTGAAAAGAATCAGGTTGTTTCTATCTTTTACGACCCTAAAATCGCTTTAATTAATGACGTTGTTTGTCCACCATGATAGATGACATATAGCAGGAAATAAACAGCTACACCCGTAATGGCTGTAAAGAACCAAATCACGCTAGTTGTTGGACCAATTTTTTTATGAATACGGTAGTTTTTCTTGTATCCTGTTACTAACATGATAATCCCAAGAACCGCTCCTGTTGTTGCTAAAATAATATGAAAGATTAAAAAGATTGTATAGTAAATCTTAATATCATCTGGACCGCCAAAAGAGGTGTTCCCGACAAAAACGGTACGAGAAAGATAAATAGTAAAGAATATTACAGCAAATATAGCTGCCCACATCATTGTCTTTTGATGTGTTTCGATTTTACGCTGTTTAATTTGATACCAACCAATAGCTACAGTAATAGCACTTAGCACAATAAAGCTGGTACTGATTGTTGGAAGAATTGGTAAAGACATAAAAACTATAACGTCCTCTCTATATGTATTGTACGTTCATTGTATAAAAGGCCCTAGTAAAACACAATATAATCCCTTCATTATTAACAAAATGCTCACTTTCCTCTTCTATTCTTCCTCTAATTACAAACTATCATTTGCTTTTTTTAAAAAAACTTGTCCAAAAAATTATGGACAAGTTTCGCTTTATCGATAATCAGACGGAAGTGGATCGATTTTAGTTCCCCCACCGTTCTCTTTTTTAGCCCAAGCAAAGAAAATGACACCAAGTACATAACCTAATACAATTTCTTGAATAATCTTCATCAGGATCCCGCCAAGCTGTTGATCCTGAAGTGCTGGTAAGCCGCTAAACATTTCAGGGCCGCTTAAATTTAACCCGGCTAACATAGAAGATGGAACACACAGCCTCATTGCATTAGCCCATAGCTCAGGATTAGAAAACGTGCTATACATCGGGGCGTTAGCAAAAATAATTAACGCACAAGCCGGAGTCATTAAAATTCCGCTGCCGAAAATATAAGCAATCTTCTTTACGCCAGATAAGCTTTGTCTCTCAGGAAGCTTATTTACAAGCGGGAACCACATCATTACAGCTGTTATAAATAAAATCATAGTATATGCTGCATGTAACCATATATTTGTTTTAACTACATCAAATATAAGCGGCAGATGATATAACGAAAAGAAACTGTTGAATACTAGCAAAGCGATTAATGGCTTAGTGAAAAAAGAAAAAATTACCTTGCTTACTTTCCTATCAATCCACATCCGCCAAATCCAATTTGGTATGGCAATAATAAATAGCGGCGGAATTACTAAATAAAGTACAGCCATTTGGGTCATATGGGCGCTAAACATAATATGACTCATCAAATCAACAGGTGAGCCTTTCACAACATACAACAAAAGCATCGCGAGTAAAAAGTACACCACTTGTCTATTTGTGAGTCCAGTATTCCCTACAACACGATGACGATATTTCGTCGCAAATAAAAAATAGCCAATGGTTATACAAATAAGTACCATCAAATAATATGGACTCCATAAAGCACGAAAACCAAAAATATCAATAGACATACACTCACCCCAAGAGTAGGTTTTCTTTACTTGTATTATAGCTAAAACTAGCAAATTATTCAAAATAACCATTTATAGCCATATGATAAGCCATTTAGACAGCTTTCGCTAAACTAATATAAGCTAAAATCTACACCCTTATTTAACAGAACCTTATAAAGTGAAACTTGATCAGTGGGGGCCTGTCCGTTACGTGTGGGATAAATAGAAAATCGGCTAACAAGTAGCCGATTTCTACATCATTTTACCACCAGACAATGGTTAAAAAAGTTAAAACAGTAAGCAAGCCGACTGCTAAACCTGAGAATAAAAATAACGCAATCGTACTATGCCCTTTATGTTTCATATGCATAAAATAATACAGTTGAAAAATCACTTGAACAACCGCAAGTAAAAGAATAACAGGTTTGACAAACCATTTACTAAAATCAAATCCTATGGCAGCAAAAGCAATTAACGTAAAGAAAATCATCATTGCAAAAGTGATTACTTGGTGCTTCATTTCTTCTGCATTTTTCTTACGGCGATATTTCAAATCAAGACTTGGGTTAGCTGAATTTAATCGTTCATTTACCATTCTTCTATCCCACCATTCCCATTAAATATACGACTGTAAAGATAAATACCCACACTACATCAATGAAATGCCAGTAAAGACTTGCTACATAAAACTTAGGTGCATTATACAAATTTAGCCCACGTCCTGCGTTGCGAAGCATTAAGGAGGTAATCCATAACAATCCAAAGGCAACGTGCGCTCCATGAAAACCAACAAGTGTATAAAAAGCTGAGCCAAATGCACTACTCGTAAAGGTATGATGGAATTCATGCACGTAATGGTTAAACTCATAAATTTCTAAACCGAGGAAACCGGCGCCTAAGAGAACGGTCACTACTAACCACGCTTGCATACGTTTGAAATCGTGATTTTTCATATGATACATCGCATACACACTTGTTAACGAGCTCGTTAACAAGAGCATCGTAGCTACAAATGTAAGCGGCAAGTCAAAAATATCTTTTGCCAGAGCAGCATCTGCATTAGGTACTTTATCCTTTAGCGCAAGATAAGTGGCGAATAACGAAGCAAAAAGTACCGTTTCTCCACCAAGGAAAAGCCAGAAGCCTAAATATTTATTTTTTCCTTCTAACGTTGCTTTTTCAGGAGCTGCCGGCCATGTTGTATCAGTGAACTTTTGATCCATCTGCATTATGCCTTAACCCCCTTATCGTGATCATCTGTTAACTCTTCTTTATGAATATGATATCCATGATCGTCTTTAATCGAACGAATGAGCATCGATCCTAATGTAATCAACAGACCGATAATGATGACAGGTACTGTCCACGTTTTATCGTCATCCATATTGTAAAGAGCGCCGAACGCTGCAACAAACAAACCGAAAGAAGTGGTTAACGGCAAAATCGATGAATTAGGCATATGAATATCACCTAGAGGTTCCGCTGGGGTCATTTCCGTTTTCCCATCCATTTTTTCCACCCAATAAGCATCTAAACCGCGAACAAGCGGCAGCTGCTTGAAGTTATAATATGGCGGCGGAGAAGAAATAGCCCATTCAAGCGTCCGTCCGTCTCCCCATGGGTCATTCCCAACTTTTACGTTTTTCACAGATGTAATAATAATATTAATGACAAGTACAATGACTGCAAATGCCATAAAGAAGGCACCGACTGTACTAATCATATTTCCTGTATTTAACCCTTGATTGTCTAGGAATGTAAAAATACGACGCGGCATCCCCATAAGACCTAAGAAGTGTTGAATAAAGAAGGTTAAATGGAAACCAATTAAAAACGTCCAAAACGATATTTTTCCTAAAGTTTCATTAAGCATGGTACCAAACATTTTTGGCCAATAAAACGTAATCCCAGCTAAAAGCCCGAATACGACACCGCCTACAATAACATAATGAAAGTGAGCAACAACAAAATACGTATCATGAAAAATATAATCTGCCGGTGCTACAGCATTCATAATTCCCGTTACTCCCCCCATCGTAAATGAGGGAATAAAAGCAACTGCATATAGCATTGGGACGGTAAATTTGACACTGCCTCCCCACATCGTCAAGAGCCAGTTGAAAATTTTGATTCCCGTTGGTACCGCAATTGCCATTGTTGCAACAGCAAAAATCGCATTTGCAATCGGACCTAAACCGACTGTAAACATATGATGCGCCCAAACCATAAATCCTAAGAAACCAATTAACACCGTCGCGAATACCATCGAAGAGTACCCAAATAATCGTTTTCTTGAAAACGTGGCCAAAATCTCTGAGAAAATACCAAAAGCCGGTAATATTAATATATATACTTCTGGGTGACCGAAAATCCAGAATAAATGCTCCCAAATAATCGTATTCCCTCCGGCTGCTACATCAAAAAAGTTAGAACCGAACATACGGTCAAACATTAATAAAACTAAGCCAACTGTAAGCGGCGGGAAAGCAAATAAAATTAGCGCAGAAACAACGAAGGTTGACCAGGTGAACAGCGGCATCCTCATATACGTCATACCTGGTGTACGCATATTGATAATCGTTGCGAGAAAGTTAATACCTGCTATTAATGTTCCTATTCCTGATATTTGAAGACCTAATATATAGAAGTCGACCCCATGTCCTGGAGAGTGAAGAGATAAGGAAGCATACGATGTCCATCCAGCATCAGGAGCTCCTCCCATAAACCAAGAAAGATTTAAAAAGAGTCCCCCAAAGAAAAACAACCAGAATCCTAATGAATTTAAAAATGGGAAAGCAACATCACGTGCCCCGATCTGCAATGGTACAACAGCATTCATCATGGCAAAAACCAATGGCATCGCTGCTAAGAAAATCATCGTCGTCCCATGCATTGTTAAAATTTCATTATAAAACCCTGCACTGACAAAGTCGTTATTTGGAATGGCCAGCTGAATTCGAATAAACATCGCTTCTAAGCCGCCTAGGACGAAAAATAATCCGCCGGCAATAAGGTATAATATAGCGATTTTCTTATGATCTACCGTCGTCAGGTAATCCCATAGCGTTGCGCCAAATCCTTGTTTTTTAGCGTACGTACTCACGATTTAACCCCCTCATTACTGTGTCCTATTTTTCTTCCACTTTCAATTGCATTAAATAAGCTGTAAGAGCATTGATTTGTCCATCTGAAAGCTCTCCATACGTACCTGTCATCGTGTTACCCGGCTTATACACTTCAGGGTCTTCCAACCATTTTTTTAAGTTTTCTTCCGTATGGTCAAGGACTCCTGCTATTCTTTCACGTTCGCCAAAAGTAGCTAGATTAGGAGCCTGACGGGCAGTTTCAGGTCTACTATCATTTGGAGTAACAGCATGACAGCCGATACAGCTTTGATTAAAAATCTCTTCCCCTTGTTTTGCCAGACTACCTTCCACTACTGGTTCGGAAGCGGCTTTCATGTCCTTCACCCATGTATTAAAGTCATCTTTTGATTTAGCTACAACTTTAAAATCCATCAATGCATGTGAAGGTCCACACAGCTCTGCACACTTTCCATAGAAAAGGTCGTCTGCTTCATTTGCTTTTTGACTATCAAACTCTAAATAAAACTGATTCGGATTATCCGTATTTGTGTCCATCTTACCGCCAGCAGCCGGAACCCAGAATGAATGTTTTACATCGGATGCAACCAAATTAAAGTACACCTTTTCATTAGTAGGAACGACTAAGTCTTGACTCGTAATAACCCCTAAATCAGGATATTCAAACTCCCACCAATAAAGATTTGCTCGAACATTTACAACAAGAGCATCCTTCGTTTTTCCTTCCTTATCTTTCTGATCCATTGCCTTTGTATCTGCTAAGTCAAATGTCACCTTAACAGTCGGAATAGTCAGAATTATTAGAAGAATAATCGGGATAACCGTCCAAATCACTTCAAGTTTGTGACTTCCTTCTACTTGCTTCGGTATGGTGTCATCGCCTTTTTTACGACGAAAACGAAAGATGACAATAAGAAATAGAATAGTAACTACGATAACAACCAAAACCATAATGATGGTACTCAGCATCATTAAATTATACTGAGTTTGGGCAACTTCACCTGCCGGACGTAATGCGGATAAAGAAGCCATTCCACAGCCTGAGAGGACAAACGTCAAAATGCCTAACAAAGGTAGCAAGCGCCATTTGTGCAGCTTTCTTTTCATCAATTAGAAACCCCTCTTTCGTAAAAATTTCTCACAACCTCATCTGTCATTACTTGTGAAAATTCTTCCTATATATGAATTTCTATCAAAAAGAAAGAATTCCTATGATTAAATAAGAAATAAATACACTTGTGCAACCGCTTTTATAAAGAGCCCTATTATCCATCATTTATTATGTATAAGCGGCTAACGTAAACTTAATGATATTTAGCGACAGCCTGTTTAATTATAAAACAGGCTGTCCAAAAAATATCACGTTATATTAATGTCACAATGACCATCGCTACAAATAAAATGGTCATATAGTTTAAAGAATAAACAAACATAATGCGAGCCCATTTTAGGTCATCTTTCATTGTAAATCCTTTGAGTCCTAAAACAAACCATCCTATTCCAAGCAATGCAGCTAAAACGACCAGCGGAGTTCCCAGTGGTGTTAATAGAAAAGGAACAAACAGTAGAGCCGTCACCCATAGAACGATGGATACTTTTGTTCGCTTAAAGCCCTTTACAACTGGAAGCATCGGAACATTCGCAGCTCGGTACTCCTCCACTCGCTTCATTGCCAATGCATAGAAATGTGGTGGTTGCCATAAGAACATAATGGCAAATAAAGCCCAAGCTAATAAATCTAAATTAGGATCAACTGCCGCCCATCCAATCAGAGGAGGAACCGCTCCTGAAATACTTCCTATAATCGTATTCGATACATATCTACGTTTCGAAACCATTGTATACAAAACAATATAAGCGAAAACCCCAACGAATCCAATGACAGCTGTTGTTAGATTAGCAAAAGCTAATAAACCAAGACCGATGGCGATTAACAGAAAACTTAATGTTAACACCTTCGACGGACTGACTTTACCAGTAACGGTTGGTCGATTTTTTGTTCGTTCCATCAAATGATCAATATCTCGATCGTAATAGTTATTAAAGCTGCAAGAACCAGCAATAATAAAAACAGAACCTGCTAATGCAAAAAACACTAAATCTAGATTGCCTAAAAAGCTCATACCAGTAAAATGTAACGCTAACCAAAGGCCGGTAAATGTAGTAATCATATTAGAATTAACGATTCCTACTTTTATAAGAGCGAGAAAGTCTTTCCAAGCTGATGTTTCTTCTATATTTGTATGAATTGGCGACCCACCGTTCCCAGTGTCTGCCATAGCCCTTAGATTTGACATGATTCTTCCTCCTTAATAATTCCTAGAGCAAACATAATAAGCTACTTACTAGACATTATTTCATACTTTTGCATTTTTGTAACCATCGAAGCCTTCTAAAAAGTAAAATATTACCAAAACAAAAGTGTGCATTCAATATTAAAACAATGTTTTTCTCTCTATTCTTATACGCATTTACAGAGAATAACCTTAAAATACGTTTCCTCAATATATTAAATCATACCTATGAAATCTTTTGTGAATTTATTTTATCTTTTTTATGACTTTATTGTGAATGCTATTTATTGCACTCTAGTTATAATCATCATTCCCTAGTTCTCTTCTTTTAGTCATATTTCCTGCCAAAAAAGGGAATCCATTTGTTAATTTCTACAAAAAATTCCTGTTACATTTCCTATGTGGAGCCTATTTAAACTAACTTCCTCAGGCTCTATAGTGCGAAATTAATTCACAGGATTGTCTACATTCAATCCTATTGCTGTTAAAACCATTTTAGGATTAACCTTTCTTACATAAACCTATAATTTTGTACCTTTCTCAACTACTCTAAAAGGTACTGTCTGCTCCACAAATCTAAAAATTAAAATCGTTTTTAAGTTCATTCCCTCATCAAGACACTCAAATTATTACATAAGTATATAAAAATTACAAAAACTTGTAAAAAGATACCATTTTGTGTAATATCAAGCATAGATAAGTGAAACTTCTAAACATCCAAAAATCTAAACATATTAAGCCTAGATTAATAATCCTAATAGAGTTTTCAGTGATAAATCATCCATATAACCAGTAAAGAAGGTGAAACGATACATGAAAGCATCTCTTAAATGGTTTGCAGTTTTAACGTCAATTGGTATGCTTCTAATCCTACTCGGAGGAGCATTGGTCACAAAAAAAGATGCAGGATTAGGATGCGGACGCTCTTGGCCCCTATGCAATGGCCAACTGATTCCTGATGAAATTACAATTGAACTCCTAATTGAGCTAGCCCATCGACTTGTTTCTGGCGGAGTTGGCATGATGGTACTTATCCTTTCCATTTGGACTTGGAGAAAAATCGGACATGTTCGTGAGGCAAAGTTCCTGTCAATCCTTTCCTTCGGCTTTCTCGCCATTCAAGGATTGATTGGAGCAGCAGCTGTAAAATGGGCACAATCTGATTTTGTGTTAGCGCTTCACTTTGGCATTTCTCTTATTTCCTTTGCTGCTGTTTTCTTATTAACCTTACTTATATTCGAAGTAGATAAAAAGTTTGAAGCAGAGAAGCTAATCGTAGATCGTCGAATGAAATTCCACATACTAGGAATTACCATCTTCTGTTTCATTGTCGTATATACCGGGGCTCTTGTTCGCCATACAGAATCTAGCCTTGTTTGTAAAGATTGGCCATTTTGTGTAAATAGCGAAATCGGGCTTCCTGAAAATTTATACGAATGGATTCAAATGGGGCATCGGGCAATAGCTGGAATTATTTTTTTATGGGTTACCTACGCAATGATTATAGCCATCAAGCATTATAAGCATCAACAAGTAATTTACGGCGGTTGGATTTCTGCCTTTCTTCTCGTGTTTTTACAGGTAGCAGCTGGCGCCTTGGTCATCTTTTCTAGACAAAACTTATACATAGCATTGGCGCATTCTCTGTTTATAGCCTGCTTCTTCGGTGTTATGAGCTATTTAGTACTCCTCACCTCTCGAAGTACTAAAAACGCCCTATTGTTACAAGAAGAAAGCTCTTTGATTCATACTTCCAATCAACAATCCCCTTCATCGATTTCATTACATTAAAAATAATAGTCCACCATTCTATAGAATGGTGGACTATTTATTATCTCTTACTTAGACAGTTCAATTAATAAATCACCTGTACTAATTGCTTCACCATCTTTTACATAGATATCTTGAATCGTACCAGAGAATGGTGCTTGTACAGTCGTTTCCATCTTCATTGCTTCTGTAATGATTAAGTGATCCCCTTGCTTTACTTGATCTCCTTTTTCAACCACTACTTTGATTACAGTTCCAGGCATTGTTGCTCCAATTTGATTTTTATTTTTCGGATCAGCTTTTACTTTAGCTACAACCGATGATTTAATATTTTCATCCTTTATAATAACTTCACGTGATTGACCATTTAATTCAAAATAAACAACACGTGTACCATCCGCTAATGGCTGTCCTAAAGAAACTAGTTTCACAATCAATGTTTTCCCTGTTTCAATCTCAACTTCTATTTCTTCTCCTAATCGCATTCCGTGCAGGAATGTAGGTGTATCAAGGTTTGAAACATCATCAAATTGCTCTATTGTTTTCACATAATCTAGAAACACCTTTGGATATAGAGCATACGCGATGACATCTTTCTTAGACACTGAACGACCGACTTCTTTCGTCAACTCTACTTGTAACGCATCGAAATCTACAGGTTCTAGCAATTCACCCGGACGTACAGTAATAGGTTTCTTCCCTTTTAAAATCACTTCTTGCAGCTCTTTCGGAAATCCGCCAACTGGTTGGCCTAAATAGCCTTCAAATAATTCAATAACAGAGTCTGGAAAATCAATCGTTTTTCCTTTCGTTAGCACATCTTCTTCTGATAAGTTATTTTGGACCATAAAGAGAGCCATGTCACCTACAACTTTAGAAGACGGGGTTACTTTTACGATATCACCGAACATGATATTGACACGCTGGTACATTTCCTTCACTTCATTCCAGCGGTCACCTAATCCAACAGCTTTTGCTTGTTGTTGCAGATTGCTGTACTGGCCACCAGGCATTTCATGTTTATATACTTCTGCATGCGGTGCATTCATACCACTTTCAAAGTCACGGTAATACTTACGAACATCTTCCCAATACTGTGATAATTGTTCAAGTGCATCAATATTAAGCTTCGGTTGTCGTGCTGTCCCCTCTAATGCGTAATGCAGCGTTTGAATACTTGGCTGTGACGTTAAACCTGCTAATGATCCAATTGCTGTATCCACAATATCTACTCCTGCTTCAATCGCTTTAGAGTACATAAAAATCCCATTACCGCTTGTATCGTGAGAATGCAAATGAATTGGAAGCGATACGCTGTCTTTCAATTCCGAAATAAGACGATATGCTGCTTCTGGTTTCAATAAACCAGCCATATCTTTAATAGCTAAAATATGAGCACCCGTTTGTTCTAATTCTTTTGCCATATTTTTATAATAATCAATATTGTATTTCGCTCGACTCGGATCATTTAAGTCACCTGTATAACAGATAGTCGCCTCAGCAATCTTTCCTGATTGACGAACGGCATCAATCGCAACTTCCATGCTTTTTACCCAGTTTAAGCTATCGAAGATTCGGAATACATCAATACCTGTTTCAGCCGATTGTTGAACAAATTCACGAATAACATTATCTGGATAATTTTTATACCCTACTGCATTCGATGCTCTAAGTAACATTTGGAACAGCGTATTCGGCACTTTCTTTCTCAACTTCTCGAGTCGATCCCATGGATCTTCCTTCAAGAAGCGATACGCCACATCAAACGTCGCTCCCCCCCACATTTCTAAAGAGAACAAATCAGGCAATAACTTCGAAGTTGGTTCAGCAATATCTAATATATCCTTCGAACGGATTCTCGTTGCAAGCAATGATTGATGTGCATCACGGAACGTTGTATCGGTAATCAATACTTCCTTTTTCTCTTTAATCCACTTAACAAGCCCTTCTGCACCTTGTTCATTCAAAATATTCTTTGTGCCTGCTATAGTCGGTAAATCCTGAACAGCTGGAATAATCGGCTCATCAAAGACCGGCTTTTTATGTTTTTCAACACCTGGGAAGCCATTTACCGTCACATTTCCTATATAAGAAAGCATTTTTGTACCACGGTCTTTTCGAACAGGAAAATCAAAAAGTTCCGGCGTTGTATCAATAAACGATGTATCATATTGACCCGTTAAAAACTTTTCATGTTGGACAACATTTTCAAGGAATGGAATGTTTGTCTTAATCCCTCGAATTCGAAACTCTCTTAAATTTCGAACCATTTTCGACGCTGCTTTTTCAAAAGAAATGGCATGAGTTGATAGTTTGACAAGCAGTGAGTCGTAGTAAGGAGTAATGACCGCACCTTGGAAGGCATTTCCTGCATCCAAGCGGGCACCAAAACCGCCACCAGAACGATACACCATAATTCTTCCTGTATCCGGCATAAAGTTGTTTAAAGGATCTTCTGTTGTAACACGAGACTGAATTGCAAAACCATGTGTTGTAATCTCTGATTGAGCTGGAATACCAATGACATCGCTATGTAAGCTATGACCTTCCGCAATTAAAATTTGTGACTGAACAATATCAATTCCAGTAATCATTTCTGTAATCGTATGCTCTACTTGAACACGAGGATTCACTTCAATGAAATAAAACTCATCGTTAGCCACAAGGAATTCTACTGTACCGGCATTGACATAGTTTACATTTTTCGATATTTTCACGGCCGCTTCACAAATACGTTCTCTTAATTCATTTGATAGTGAAACAGAAGGAGCTACTTCGACCACTTTTTGATGACGTCTTTGTACAGAGCAGTCACGTTCATATAAATGAACAATATTTCCTTGTGTATCAGCAAGAATTTGCACTTCAATATGCTTTGGATTTTGAATAAATCGTTCCACATATACTTCATCGTTTCCGAATGCAGCTTTTGCTTCAGATTTTGCGCGTGCATACGCTTCCTCTACTTCGTCTACCTGATGAACAATCCTCATGCCTCGACCGCCGCCGCCAAGAGAAGCTTTAATAATAATCGGAAAACCATACTGCTTACCAAAATCGGAAACTTCTTCAACATTTGCAACAGGTCCATCACTACCAGGAATGACAGGAATATCGGCTAACTCCGCTTGTGTTCTAGCCTTTACCTTATCTCCAAACATATCTAGATGCTGTGTTTCTGGTCCAATAAAAATAATGCCTTCTTCTTCACATCTTTTCGCAAATTCAATATTTTCAGACAAAAAGCCATAACCTGGATGAATGGCATCTACACCGCTCATTTTTGCGATTTCAATAATTCCCTCAATATCTAAATAGGCATCAATCGGTTTTTTCCCTTCACCCACAAGATAAGCTTCATCCGCTTTATATCGGTGGTATGAGCCATAGTCTTCTTTTGAATAAATAGCTACTGTACGAATATTTAGTTCCGTACAAGCCCTAAAAATTCTAATCGCAATTTCTCCCCTATTTGCTGCGAGTACTTTCTCTATTTTTCTCCCCATTTGTTCCACCTGCTTCTATAATATTTTTTGCTCTATAGAAAAAAAGACGAGAGGGAACTCTCAACTTTTTATTCTTATAATCACTTTGTTAATATCATATTACCGGAAACCTAATGCCTAAAAGCAAAACATCAACCACTATGTTAATATACCATTTTTTTCAAGTCGATTGAAGTAAGCGCTTTCTTATATATTACTGCAGAAAAATGAATATTATTCCATGCTTATTTTAGAATAAGAATTCTTTTGAATAACTAATCCTAAAATGGTATTCATCCATTTTTCTTACATAATACTCTAACAATAATACTAATATGGTATGAATTCAAGATAAAAAATCAAAAAATTCTATTTTTTTGAATGAAAGTACAAACATATCCAAGTATTCATGTACACAAAAACGAGCACAAACGGCCCTCTTCTCTGCCATTTTATTAAAAAAGGCAGTTAATTTTGGCAACTATGTATTAAACAACACCTAAAATAAAAAACTCAAACAATCATCGAGATTTGTTTGAGTTTAGCATATATTTATTTCTTTGTAGACGCATCATGTAAAATGGACAGTTCTCTCTCCAATGCTTCTAATAGTGCTTTACCTTCTACTTCCTCTACTAACCCTAAACGGACCGCAAAATCAATTTCACGCGATAGGCCGAA
This sequence comes from Bacillus sp. JJ634, assembly GCF_036962285.1. Classification (NCBI taxonomy): domain Bacteria; kingdom Bacillati; phylum Bacillota; class Bacilli; order Caryophanales; family Bacillaceae; genus Bacillus; species Bacillus sp. JJ634. Next base: position 19,032 of record NZ_JBALMU010000037.1, on the reverse strand, counting down.
CATTTGAGTATCGAGCACCTCTTCATAAAGAGGACACTGAGGCATAGTAAGATTATCCATTTGTACTTTGATTAGTTTAAGTATCTTGTCAGCATCTGCTTTTAATAAAGCATAAGCTTTTTCTCGATGATTGATAAGCATTTCAGATGCCATATGAAATCCCCCCGCTCAAGAAGCGATTAAATCTTATCTTTAAATTTTACCTGTAGTTGACTAAAAAAGCAAGGACATCTACTCGTTCTCAAGGTGTGACATTTTCTTTATTTTTGATTATACTAAGTAATGTCATTAACAGAAGGGAATGAGCAATTTGGAATCAATCGTGTTTATTAACGGCAAGGTGAAATTTCCGATTACATTGGATCCAGGTGTTTGGATTTTCGACGATCGCAAAGTTGAAATCGATACATATTTTGATAAAGATAATGTAGTAGTGGATGAATTAGAAGACTATACACAAAAAGCTGCTGAACACTGGCAAAAAGAAATTCGTGAAGGAGCAACTATGCCTCCTACTTTGAAAACAGAACGAAAATTTGAAAAAATCAAACTCATGACAGGCACATTCGGTATTCCTTTTAAGCCATTTTTACAAAATGCTGTTCCTGAAGAAGGAGCAACCGAAATCATCGTGACAGCTGACGGAAAAGAATTAAGCTTTCCTATCGAAGTAGCAAACGAATTTTTCCTCGGTTTCTCTAAAGAAGGTAAACCGCTTCGCTTGGAAGAAGATGGAGGACCAGTACATATTTATTTGGGAGACGGCTCTAATCGAGATAATCCCATTAAAAACGTTAAATCGTTTACAGTAAAGTAAAACTTTCATCAATGAGAGTCTCCTTGATCCCCACTGATGATTAGTCACCAAGCGGACCTATACGACAAAAGCTAGGCGACTGTCCTCCTAAGCTTAAGATGGAAGTCTTACTGCCCGTTAAGCACGGAGAAAAAGAGCTTCACAAGAAACGGCAAGCTAATCAATCTTGCCGTTTCTATTCGTTATAATAGATTGGCAGCTAATTGTGCTAATCCTGAGCGCTCCCCTTTTACTAACTTTACATGTCCAGCAATCTTTTCTTGTTTAAATTTTTCCACTACATATGTCAAGCCATTGTTATACTCATCTAGGTAAGGATGATCAATCTGCTCAGGATCACCCATTAACACAATTTTACTGCGATCACCTACACGAGTTAAAATGGTTTTCACCTCATGCTTCGTTAAATTTTGAGCCTCATCAATGATAATAAATTGATCAGGGATACTTCTTCCACGGATATACGTTAATGCCTCTACCTCAATTGAACTCATACCGGCAAGAATCGCATCCAGTTCTCCTGGTTTCTTTGTATTAAATAAATATTCTAGATTATCAAAAATCGGCTGCATCCAAGGTCGTAGCTTCTCCTCTTTTTCTCCTGGTAAATATCCAATATCCTTGCCAACTGGGACAATCGGTCTGGCTACAAGCAATTTCTTATAAATCCCTTGATCTTCTGTTTGAAGCAGTCCTGCCGCTAAAGCAAGTAACGTTTTTCCTGTGCCCGCTTTACCAATTAACGTAACAAGAGGTAAATCCTTTCGAAGTAAAATATCCAACGCCATCGTTTGCTGCACATTCCGGGGCTTAATCCCCCAAATATGTTCACCTTCATAATGTAGTTTCTTTACCATTTTTTTGTGATCATCTACCATGCCTATAGCTGAAGCAGAACCACCAAGCTCATCCTTCATCAATAAAAATTGATTTGGAAAATAAGTCTCTTTTTTTAATTCCGATAGCAACAAATGCCCTTTCATATAAAATTGGTTTAATTTATCTACCGTGACATAGATTTCTTTAAACCCAGGATAAATATGATCCAATTCAACGACACGGTCATTTAAGAAATCTTCCGATTCAAGACCGATAGCATCAGCCTTTACTCGAACAAGCGTGTCTTTACTAACTAAAATAACCGCTTTTCCGTCTGGCTTCGTTTCCTCCTCTAATGAAATATTTTTCGCTACAGCTAAAATGCGATTATCATTCGTTTTTTCTACAAAAATTTCTTGAAGCTCATGAAATGAACGATGATTCAGTTCAATTCTTAACTTCCCACCATTGTGAAGGGGAATCCCGTCATGCAGTTTTCCTTTTTCTCGAAAACCGTCAATTAATTTCGATACTTGCCTTGCATTCCTACCAATTTCATCCATGTAGCGTTTTTTTGAATCCAATTCCTCTAAAACAACTGCTGGGATAACAACTTCATTCGCTTCAAAAGAAAAAATTGAATACGGGTCCTGCAACAGGACATTTGTATCTAATACATAGATTTTCCCCAAGATAATCCCCCTGCCTACTTTTGTCAGTATTGTCGTACTCTTTTGACTGCTTCCTGTATCTTATGTAGCGGACGAGACTGTTGATAAAATATATGTTTCATTGCATAAAGATAGAAGAACATTTACAGACTATAAACAAAATGTCGTAAATGGGGGTACATTATGCAAAAATTTTGTTGGATGATTCTTGCTATCATCATTGTTGGAGGATGTTCTCAGAACGAACAAGGCAGAGAAATAAATGACAATCAGCGACCTAACATCACAGAAGTGAAAAATACGAATATACAGGAGACAGATCGGAAGTCCGGAGCCGAAACTGCCAAAAGACTAACCGATTTAGCTGTTAAAGTGCCTCACGTCAATGATGCAACAGCCGTAGTCCTTGGAAAATATGCAATTGTCGGTATTGATATCGATCAAGATATCGATCGATCACAAGTCGGTACTATTAAGTATTCCGTTGGTGAAGCTTTGCAACAAGATCCATACGGTGCTTATGCAACAATTGTCGCTGACCCTGATTTAAATGAAAGAATCAGGGAAGTTGCTGCTGATATTGAAAATGGCCAGCCTATCCGAGGTATATTAAATGAGCTTTCGGATATTACAAGCCGAATTATCCCAGAAGTTCCTGGTGATCTCGTAGAACAAACACCAAACAAGGTGATGAATGAACAAAAACAAACGATCGATAATGAGAAAGAACAAAAAATGTTGGAAGACAAACAAAATAAACAATCGAATGGTCATCTAGACTAAGGAAGCTTACGGCTGCTCTAAACTGAGCAGTCTCTTATATTTAATAAGGGCTGTTAAATAATATTGTTGATAAAATGATTTTTGGCCCAGCGATTGTAAACATGGTATACTACTTATATCTGACATTAAAAGCGAGGGTCTAAAATGAAGGTCAAATGCGTCATATGTGATCAAATTGAAACACTTTCGGATGATGCTCCCGAGGCAAAAAAACTGCGCAATCGTCCTATACATACCTTTATGTGTCAAACATGCTATGCACGAATTGAGAAACGGACAAATGAACGAATGGCAACAGGAAAGTTCCACTTATACCGTACAGCTGTTCAAGAAGATGAGTGGTAAAAAATAATACCAGCAGATGAACTTATACGGCTGCTAGAGGGGCTAGATATTTACGCTCAACATAATAGCTATACCCTTTTATCAAAACAACTTCAAACCGCTTGCAAATTCCTTTGAACTACCCCCACCTACTCACTGGGCTGTCGCCCTTCACATTCCTTAAGGTCGGGGGATTCTCGTCTATTTCCTATAAAAAAAGCCGTGCAACATTTGCACGGCTTTTGCTTTTACTCATCAACATTCCGATATTTATCTGGTGTTAATTCAATTTGATTTAACATTACATCAATCATCTCGATTGGAAAACGCTTCTGCTGCTCGCTTCCATCTTTCCAAAACGTAATAAAATAAAATGGCGACTCTTTCATTACTGAAAGATGGCTAAGCTGATGATCCTCTTCTAACAGACGGCTAAAAAACTGTTCCGTTTGTTTAGCCGCCGTGTCAGTCGGTCTTGCATCACAGACTACTTTAATCGTGAGCCAATTATAAAGTGCATCCTGTAATGATTTCATCTACAGCTTTACGCCCCTTCTTTTTTTGATTGTTTAAGACGCATACGATAAATACCAAGCACAATGGCTGCAATGACGAGCCCTTCCGCCATCGGAAGAAACACTCCAAGAAAACAAAGCATTGTACATCCAAACGCCATTACCGTATAGATCACTATATTTTTAAGCAAAGGCAATTTTTTGGCAAAACCTAACTGATACACAAGGATACATAATCCAAAAATCGTTAAATATAAATACCACATTCCTGCTTCAGGATTTTCATCGACCCGATATAGTGCTGCAAAAAACGATAATCGCTCTTGGATATCCATGCTTTATTCCTCCTAGCGCTTACTTTGTTTCCGCATATTTTTTCTTTTTCGCTGATTTTTCACGTTCGTTTTTCTCTAGAATTTTCTTACGAAGACGAATAGATTCTGGAGTTACTTCCAAGTATTCATCATCAGCCAAGTACTCTAACGCTTCCTCTAGAGACATGATTCTTGGCTTTTTCATAGAAGTTGTTTGGTCTTTATTCGCTGAACGCATGTTTGTCATTTGCTTTGCTTTTACAACGTTAACTGTCAAATCGTTTTCGCGATTGTGTTCTCCAACAATCATACCTTCGTATACTTCTGTACCTGGTTCAACGAAAATGACACCGCGGTCTTCAACACCCATAATCCCGTATTGAGTCGCTTTACCATTTTCCATTGAAACAAGAACTCCTTGACGACGTCCACCTACTTGACCTGATTGCATTGGTTGGTAGCTATCAAATGTATGGTTCATAATTCCATAACCACGAGTTAATGTTAAAAACTCCGTTGAGTAACCAATTAATCCACGTGCTGGTACGTTGAAAAGTAAACGGACTTGGCCGCTGCCGTTATTGATCATATCAAGCATTTCACCTTTACGAGCACCAATCGATTCCATAATTGATCCTGTATGCTCTTCTGGTACATCGATTTGCACACGCTCTACAGGCTCACAACGTACACCGTCAATTTCACGTACAATAACTTCTGGTTTTGATACTTGCAGCTCATAGCCTTCACGACGCATGTTTTCAATCAAAATAGATAGGTGAAGCTCACCACGGCCGGATACGACCCAAACATCTGGTGAATCGGTATTCTCAACACGTAAGCTTACATCTGTTTGTAATTGAGTACGAAGACGTTCTTCAATTTTACGAGCTGTAACAAATTTACCTTCACGACCCGCAAATGGACTATTATTCACAAGGAATGTCATTTGAAGAGTTGGTTCGTCAATACGTAAAACTGGCAGTGCTTCTGGATGTTCCGTTGGACAGACTGTTTCACCAACGTTGATGTCTTCCATACCTGAAACAGCAATTAAGTCACCAGGGAAAGCTTCTTCAATTTCTACCCTTTTCAAACCGATGAAACCAAAGATTTTCGTTACACGGAATGATTTAACCGTTCCATCAAGCTTCATAAGAGATACTTGTTGACCCACATGCATTTTCCCGCGGAATACACGACCGATTCCGATACGGCCTACATAGTCGTTATAATCAAGCAAAGCAACTTGGAATTGTAACGGTTCTTCACTATTATCAACTGGAGCAGGAACCGTCTCAACAATCGTTTCAAATAATGGCACCATGTTTTCTTCTTGTTTTGCCGGGTCTGTACTTGATGTACCCGCAATACCTGAAGCATAAATAACCGGGAATTCTAACTGATCTTCCTCAGCACCTAATTCAATAAATAAATCCAATACCTCATCGACAACTTCTTCTGGGCGAGCTGAATCTTTATCGATTTTGTTTACAACAACGATTGGTGCAAGCTTTTGTTCTAATGCTTTTTTCAACACAAAACGTGTTTGCGGCATACAGCCTTCATAAGCATCGACAACAAGGATGACACCATCCACCATTTTCATGATTCGTTCTACTTCACCACCGAAGTCGGCATGTCCTGGTGTATCAAGAATATTGATACGTGTATCTTCATATTGAACAGCTGTAGTTTTCGCAAGAATCGTAATTCCGCGTTCTCTTTCGATGTCATTTGAATCCATTGCACGTTCTTCTACATGTTCATTTTCACGAAATGTACCAGATTGCTTTAACAGCTGATCCACAAGTGTTGTTTTCCCATGGTCAACGTGGGCAATGATAGCTATATTTCGAATATTTTCTCTTAATTTCAAAAAATTCACTCCTAAACAGTTGGTGTATTCGTATCTTTAATATTAGCTTACACATTATATCACAAACATAGTAGAAACAAATACAGAAATTATGTACAATATAACTATTAGGGGTGAAAATTATGAAAATCAAATGGCCATTTTTAATTTTAGCAATATTAGCCACAATCTGTATTGGTTCAATTGGTATATCCATTGCCGAAAAAAGCATATTAGGAATTGTAGCAGCAATCATTATCCTTTGTGGAATCATGGGATTTGGCTTTACCCAAAAGAAGAAATGGCGTGAAGCTGGTAAATTAGATTAACAACATCCTTTTAAAAAAATCGCCGAATGATACGGCGATTTTTTTATGGGTGTACCTCAAGTTTATCTCTTTAAAATATACTCTTCCAAAACAGATTCGTGAAAGCCCGATTTCGCTGCAAATAATGAACCGCCTTTTATGTAATCTAAATTTCCCCCAAACAAATCGCTTACTTTTCCACCTACCTCTTCAACAAGGATTGAACCTGCTGCAAAGTCCCAAGGTGATAAACGCATCGTGATATACGCATCAATTCTTCCTGCTGCAACAAAGGCAAGCTCTAAAGCTGCTGATCCATATGAGCGAGTGCCGCGAACATCATTGACTAAAGCAGCTAAGATAGCAGGATTAATTCGTTTATTCGTAACAATCCAACTCGCATTGATGGACAAAATCGCTTCCTCTACACCTACCTCGGATAGCGGAGATAATGGATGATGATTCAAGTAGGCTCCTTCTCCTTTTATAGCGTGGTACAGTTCATCATGAACGACGTCATACACCATCCCTACTTTTCCGACTCCATCCTCATAAATGGCTAATGAAATAGCAAAATTGCGTTGTTGATGAATAAAATTCAGTGTCCCATCAATCGGATCAATAATCCAAACAATTCCTTTTAAATCATTGATATCATGCCCCATTCCTTCTTCACCAAAAATACGATGTCCTGGAAAGGTTTCTTTAATTTTGCTTACAAAAAACCGCTCTGTTTCCTTATCCATATTGGTTACTAAATCATTCGGGTTCGTTTTTGTTTCAATATTTAATTCCATTGCAAAGGACTCTCTTAACTTTGCTCCGGCTTCTTTAATCCATTTTTTTGCATATTGATCCATTTCTTTAATTGATGCCACCTAAATCCCCACCCTTGTTTTCTGCAACTTACTTCTATCAAGTTCTTTATCCTTACATTGATCATTCACATTAAATCGCTTCAATTTTTTAACAATTTGTTTCTTAATTTTGCCACAACTTATCAGAAAAGTGCAAGCGCTTGGGCTCGCTCTTTTTTACAAGACTTTCCTAAAAATAAGCAGCGTTGAAAAATGATAGACAAAACGCTTATTTTCATATCACATGATGATGCAAATTTTTGCATAGCTGTCTGTTATAGAACGTTGTTGATTAACGAAGCCTTTTGGTTATAAAATATAAAAATGAAAGGCGGACACTTTTACTTTACGTACGAAGTGTCCGCCTAGCTTTTATATAAGGTTTTGCACGCAACATCGTTCATGTCAAATACCAATTTCTCCTTTATTCAGTTCACTTCGTATGCTACAATGCTTTCAGTTTTAATAATTCTAAGCGAATGCGCTCTAGCTTTTGCTTACATTGTGATTTTTTATTTTCATTTTTTTCTTCAAGTGCTTCAAAAAGGGTTGCTAATTCATAGTCCATTTCCATTCGTAAAACCGCAGCTCTATGTCTTTCAACTTCTTTAGCCTTTAACGCTTGGTTCATGACTTGTTTCATAATTAACATTCTCCCTTCCTTAATTAACAAAATTTTCAGATTTGTTTATATATTTATCTTATCATATGATGTCCGACAAAAAATAGCAACAAATTTATACGCTAATTCACCGATAATTTTTTATTTTTTTTTATTCGCTATGCTAAGATAAGCTGAGAAAGTTCAATAGGAGAGATGTTTAATGAATCAAGTACACTTTACAGCAAACGATTTCAACACATTTACAATTGATGGTCTTGAAGAACGCATGGACGCCTTAAAAGAAAGAATTCGCCCAAAGCTTCAGGACCTTGGTGACTACTTTGCCCAGCAATTATCCATTATGACAGGAGAAGAAATATTTCCACATGTCGCTAAGCATGCACGTCGAACCATTAATCCACCAAAGGATACATGGGTCGCTTTTGCGGCTAACCGCCGCGGCTATAAAATGATGCCGCATTTCCAAATCGGATTATGGGAAACCCATCTATTCGTTTGGTTTGCTGTTATTTACGAAGCTCCAAATAAAGCAGAATTCGGCAAAAGACTTGAAGAAAATGCCGAGTTATTAAAAAACATCGTACCAGAAAACTTTGTCTGGTCTATCGATCATATGAAACCTGATGTTATTCCTCATACCGGATTGAATACAGAAGATTTACTTTCCATGTTCAAACGACTTCAAACTGTTAAAAAAGCAGAGATTCTCTGTGGTATTCAGATTCCGCGTGAAGAAGCAGTTCAATTAACGGATAAGGAGTTAATTGATACAATCCAATACACATTTGAAACGTTATTACCGCTATATAAATTGCAGTAAGAACAAACTAAGCATCATCGAAACGAATGATGCTTAGTTTATTTTAAATGGTAGTACACCTTACTGTTGCACTTGCTTTTTACTCGCTTGAATCAATTCGATAATATCTTGTTTACGATTTTGCTCAAGGCTTTCGATAATTTTGCTGCCTACGATGACTCCGTCACAATATTTTGTTGCACTGCGAACATGTTCTGGAGTAGAAATACCGAACCCTGCTAAGACTGGAACAGGACTGATTTCTTTTACTTGTTCTAGATAAGCTCCTACCTCACTGCCGAATGCTTCACGCGCTCCTGTAATACCCGTGACCGTTACCGCATAAATAAATCCTTGTGCACTTTCCGCAATTTCAGCCATTCTTTCTTTCGATGATGTTAAGGTCACTAAACGAATCAAATGGATTCCCGCCTCTTGAATCGGAGCGAATAAACCTTCCTCTTCTACAGGAACATCCGGAATAATACAGCCGGCAATCCCCGCTTTTACGCAATCAGTCACAAACTGCCCGATGCCATAGGCTAAAATTGAGTTGCTATATCCCATGAAAATAAGCGGAATCGAAACGTCTTCTCGGATATTCACTAATTCCTCTAAAATTTTCTTTAATGTCGTGCCATTGTTAAGTGCGCGAATGCCTGCACGCTGGATAACTGGACCATCTGCTACTGGATCTGAAAAAGGAATCCCAAGCTCAACAGCAGTCGCTCCCTGCTGTTCAAAAAATAACAATTGCTCTTTTAAACTAGAAAGCTCGCCATCTCCCGCCATAATATAAGGAATGAATGCTTTTTCACCATTCTGCTCACAGCTTTTTAGTGCCATAGCTAGTCGATTATTACTCATGTTCACTACCCCCTAATCTCGCTTGAACAGTTTCGACATCTTTATCTCCACGTCCTGAAAGACAGATGACGATCCCTTCCTCTTGTTTCATTTGCTTAGCTAATTTAAAGCCGTAAGCAATCGCATGGGAGCTTTCAAGGGCTGGAATAATCCCTTCTTCCTTCGAAAGCATCTGAAGAGCCTCTAACGCCTCTTCATCCGTAACAGATGTATAGGTCACTCGGTTAATGTCCTTTAAGTAACTATGCTCTGGGCCTACTCCAGGATAATCTAGTCCAGCTGAAATCGAATGAGCTTCTTGAATTTGTCCATCTTCATCTTGTAGTAAATACATATAAGCACCATGAAGCACACCTGGTTTTCCCTTTGTTAAGCTTGCTGCATGAAGTGCTGTGTCCAGTCCATGTCCAGCTGCTTCGACACCGTACATTTGAACAGACTCGTCTTCTACAAACGGATAAAACATGCCCATCGCATTACTGCCGCCGCCAATACATGCAACAACAGCGTGAGGCAAACGATCTTCTTCTTCAAGATACTGCTTTCTCGTTTCCTTTCCAATCACACTTTGGAAGTCCCTTACAATCACTGGAAATGGATGCGGCCCTAATACAGATCCCATAATATAGTGTGTATCTTCCACATGGGCCACCCAATAGCGAAGCGCTTCATTTACAGCATCCTTCAGCGTACCGCTGCCTTGAGAAACAGACACAACTTTCGCGCCTAATAGCTCCATCCGAAACACATTTAATTTTTGACGTCGAATATCTTCACTGCCCATGAAAATAATACATTCTAAGTTTAGAAGTGCACATACCGTAGCTGTTGCCACCCCATGTTGCCCTGCTCCTGTTTCAGCGATGACTTTTTTCTTCCCCATTCTTTTCGTTAACAACGCCTGACCAATTGTATTATTAATTTTGTGGGCACCTGTGTGATTTAAATCTTCACGCTTTAAATAAATTTTTGCTCCGCCAGCTAGCTTTGTTAAATTTTCAGCAAAATAAAGCGGTGTCTCGCGGCCGATATATTTTTCTAAATAATAGTCTAATTGTTTTTTAAATTCCGGGTCTTGTTTCGCTTGTTCGTATACGTCTTCTAATTCAGTAATGGCATGCATTAGTGTTTCTGGAACAAAACGACCACCGTAAACCCCAAAATGCCCTGTTTGATCTGGTTGTACGTATTTACTCATTGTTCATTCCTCGTTTCTGTCGTGCTTTGCTTCGCCTGCAAAACGAAAGCCCGCATTTTTTGTTCATCCTTTACGCCGTCCGTTTCTACCCCGCTCGCTACATCCACACCAAACGGCTTTACGACCTGAATTGCTTCGGCTACATTATCGGCTGTAAGGCCGCCTGCTAAGATGATTTTTTCAAATGGTAAAGATGCAGCAGCAAGAGCGTTCCAATCTAATGTTTTAGCTCTCTGTACGGATTTTGGATTCTTTGGTAAATCAACTAAATAATAATCAGCTGGATAGTTTACTAGTTTCGTAAAATCAGCGCTCGACTCAATCGAGAATGCTTTAATTACAGGAAGAGGCATGCGGCTTGCAAGCTCTGCTGATTCTTGGCCATGTAATTGGATATAATCTAACCCTGCAAGAGCGGCTGTACGGATAATATCTGCTTCACTTTGATTGGAGAATACACCCACTTTTTTAATATGCTGCGGTAATTCTTTTGCAATAGCACAAGCCTCTTCTGGCTCAATTTTACGACTGCTCTCTGCAAAAATAAAACCGATAAAATCCGTCCCAGCGTCCGCTGCTATTTGCGCTGCTTCTACCGTTTTAACGCCACAAATTTTTACAAACATGATGATCTCCTTATAACGTCAATTGAAACTGCTTTAATGTTTCCGGTAAATCAGCGGCTTGCATCAATGTTTCTCCAACAAGAATGCCTCTTGCACCCGCTTTCTTCACACGTTCTACATCCGCTACCGTTTTAATGCCACTTTCACTAATAATAAGATGACGATTAGAATCCAAGCGACTTGCTAGTCTCTCCGTCACAGCTAAATCGACTTCAAATGTTTTCAAATTACGATTATTAATGCCAATAATTTCTGCATCTATCGCTAAAGCTCTCTCTAATTCTTCTTCATCATGTACTTCTGTCAAAACATCTAATCCTTTTTGTTTCGCATACGTATAAAGAGCTTGCAATCGCTCTTGCGATAGAGCGGCAACAATTAATAAAATAACCGTGGCCCCTGATTCATACGCGCGATCAATTTGAATTTCATCGACCATAAAATCTTTGCATAATCTCGGAATTTCTACATGCTGACTCACCTGTTGCAAGTCTTCAATACGCCCTTTAAAAAACTTTTCATCAGTTAAAACGGAAATAGCCGTCGCTCCATTTCGTTCATACGTTAATGCTTGCTCTACAGGATTTACATCTAAATTAATTTCTCCTTTAGATGGTGAAGCTCGCTTAATTTCAGCAATGACCGACATTGATGTGGCAGTTCGTAATTGTTCAACCAGCGAGGACCGCTTCACTTGAAGCGCCTCACCCGTTAATCCGGTTTCCTTTAATCTTGCTACTTCTCTTTCTTTCTCGTCAATGATTTTCGTTAGAATATTCCCCATTTATTGCACCACCTTATTTGATGTACTATGTGTAATAAGTGCTTGAAGCTTAGCTAGCGCAGCTCCGCTATCAATACTTTCTTGCGCAATCTCAATTCCTTCTTGAATCGTTGCCGCTTTTCCGTAAGCATATAACCCTAAGCCTGCATTTAAAAGAACTGTATCGCGATACGCTCCTTTTTCACCTTTTAATAATCGCAAAAGAATATCCGCATTTTCTTTTGCATCTCCACCTTTAATAGCCGTATTATCATACACTGGCAAACCAACTTCATGAGGGTGAAGAGTAAAAGAAGTTACCTTTCCTTGATCAAGTAGTGCAAGGAAGTTTTCTCCTTGTAAACTCGCTTCATCCATAAAACCAGCGCCGTTTACAACGACAGCACGCTCTCTGCCGATTTTATTTAACGAGCTCGCGATTGTCTCAAGCATATCACGACGATTGATGCCAAGTAACTGTGTATTCAATTTTACAGGATTTGTTAAAGGTCCGATAAGGTTAAAAATTGTTGGAATTTTCAATTCCTTTCTTACCTTCATAATTCTGGCCGTTTTCGGATGAACAGATGGTGCGAACAAAAACGTAATCCCAATCTCCTCTAATAAAGACTCCATTTTTTCTTTTTCAAGATATAGGTTAATGCCTAGTGCCTCCAGCACATCGGCACTGCCTGTTTTACTCGAAATGCTTCGATTGCCATGCTTAGCAACCTTTACTCCTGCTCCAGCCAACACGAAGGCCGATGTTGTACTAATATTAAAGCTTTGTGAGCCATCTCCGCCTGTTCCACAGTTATCCATCACATTAATGCTGTTTGTCTCTACCGTTTTCGCTTGCTCACGCATTACTTTCGCTAAACTTGCAATCTCTTCTGCTGTCTCTCCCTTTGATTTTAAACCAATCATAAAGGCCGCAATTTCACTATCCGTGACCTCTTCACTAAATAACGTTTGGGTTGCTCTACTCATCTCTTCTGCCGTCAAATTTTGACGCTCTGCTAACTTTTCTAAATATTGTTTCACCCTTAACTCCCCCATTCGCTTTCTTTACTTAAACAGATGTTTCAATATGATAAAGAAGTGCTATTTTATAGAATTCATGCAATAACTCTTTTCCTGTCTTGGTCCCAATTGATTCTGGATGGAATTGCAAACCGTATAGCGGATAACTCTGATGTTTCAACGCCATAATTTCTCCGTCATCTAAAGATGTTGCCGTCACTTCAAGCTCTTCTGGCAAACTTGCTCTTTCAACGACTAACGAGTGATAGCGCATAACCGGAAATTCTACTTCTTGTTTAGCAAATAAATCCGTTCCCGTACTTTTAATCACAGACGTTTTTCCATGCATAATATTTTTAGCGCCAATCACATTTGCTCCAAATGCTGCACCAATCGCTTGATGACCAAGGCAAATCCCTAAAATTGGAATCTTTTTGTGAAATGCTTGAATAACGTCAATGCTCACGCCCGCTTCCTCTGGTCGGCCCGGCCCTGGAGAAATCACAATCGCTGTCGGTTGTAGTGCTTCAATTTCAGCAATCGTAATCTCATCATTCCGTTTGACGAGAATTTCTTGTTCCACTTCGCCTAAATATTGATATAAGTTATATGTGAAAGAATCATAGTTATCGATTAATAAAATCATTTTTTATGCACCTCCATAAGGGCTCTAGCTTTATTTTGTGTTTCTTCATATTCCTTGGTTGGGTTAGAATCATATACAATCCCCGCCCCTGCTTGCACATATGCTTTCTGATTTTTAATGATCATCGTTCGAATCGCTAAGGCCATATCTAAATTTCCACCATAGCTAATATATCCAATCGAGCCAGCATACACACCGCGCTTAGTATTCTCTAATTTATTAATCAATTCCATTGCGCGAATTTTAGGCGCTCCTGAAACGGTACCAGCCGGCAGACAAACCGTTAACGCATCCAAACTTGTAAATCCATCACGCAGTTCCCCGGTAATTTTGGAAGCAAGATGCATCACATGCTGATAACGTTCAATTTTCATTTCTTCTGTTAAATGAATCGAACCAATCTCACATACACGCCCTAAATCATTTCTTCCTAAATCAACAAGCATACGATGCTCTGCTAATTCTTTCTCATCAATGAGTAAGCTTTCTTCTAAGCCTTTGTCCTCTTCCAGCGTCTTTCCTCTTGGGCGTGTACCAGCAATGGGATTAACATTTACCGTTTTTTCAGATACACTAATGAGACTTTCTGGAGAAGAACCTAGTACCGTATAATCTCCAAACTCTAAATAGAACATATACGGCGATGGATTCGCTAATCGTAAGCGACGGTAGGCATCAAATGGCTTCCCGTTAAAAGGTGCTTGAAAGCGTTGCGACAGTACAATTTGGAATACTTCACCAGCTACAATCGCTTCTTTTGCGTCCACGACCAGTTGTTCAAATTCCGTTTGACTAAAATTAGATGAGAACTGCAGCGGTTCTGCTAACAGTTCCTCACTCGGAACATTCGGCTCTAAAATCATCTTTTTCATATTAGCAAGACTTGCTTCATAATCTTCTTCGCCTGTTAATAGATGAATTTTTTGTAATAAGTGATCAAACACAATTAATTGTTTAAAAAACAGAAAATGAGCATCTGGCATACCTAATTCGTCTTCTGGAACGTAACCGATATTTTCATATTGACGGATGACATCATACCCGATATACCCCATCGCTCCCCCGTTAAAAGGCGGCAATTCTACACCATCTGCTTCAACCTCAACAAGTAGCTCACGCTTTAAAAATTCGACGACTTTGATTTGTTCTTCGCTCGTTACTCCCGTTTCGTGATCAGTCACAACGACTTTATTTTCGATTGATTTTACTTCTAAATATGGGTCCGTACCAATATACGAATAGCGGCCATTATCTTGATGAGAATGAGAGCTTTCTAATAAAAATTTCTTCTCACCCTGCAACTTTTGAAAAATAGCAATTGGCGTATGGATATCTCCTTCGATTGTTTTTCCTTTAAACCGGATTTTTCTTTGTTGATTCACCTTATTCATCTTCTTATCCCCCTTATTAGAAAAGCGCAAGGCGCTATGTATTTTCCATATAAAAAAATCGTCCTCTACAAACNNGTTTGTAGAGGACGATTTAGACCGCGGTGCCACCTCAAATTGGAAAGGACTCTTTTTCTTTCCCTGCTCAATTCCGTTAACGGTGGAAATCCGGGTCCCTCTACTATCGTTCAAGACACCACTCATAAGTCCATTCATCTTTATATATCGTACCGGATTCCACCAACCCCGGCTCTCTGTAAACGCCTCTATAAAGATTACTACTCTTATTCATCGATTTGTTATATGAGAAAAGTGTGAGGCGTCTGGAGCCAGACACCAAAACATATCGGAAATTTTATCATCTCTACCTTTTAAAAAAATACAAAAAGGGCCCTCATCCAAAGGACGAGGAACCCGTGGTACCACCTTTATTAGCTTCGAAAAGCTCACTTTATAGCATTCTCTATTAGAATGCTTATCTCAAGTAACGATGAGACACATCGCCAAAGCCTACTCCATACTGTTTCGGTTTGGGGCTCGGAAGTCCATTCTCTTAATTTTGCTCACTGGTTTGCACCAACCACCAGCTCTCTATAGAACAACTTTTTAAGATACTACTCTTCGTCTTTGCCTGTATATTCATATAATTTATACTTGTTATGTTAGAACAATCCTTTAATAAAGTCAACAAATTTTCTAAAAATTTTCACAATAAAATCATTTCATTTGAATCCAACCATCATCGGTTGTTTCTTTTGCTTTTTTTATCACTTGATAGGCGGAATAACCACTGCTTTCTTGAAATTCATCGGTATAGTTTTTCTCATCCGCTTTTCCTGGCACAATTTCTTTGAAGCGTCGATACGCCTTCATCAGCTCTTCTTTTGAAACTTTACTTTCATACGCTTTTTCAATTGCTTCAAAAAAAGTAATTACATCCACAATTTCTTCTGTTGACCACGTATAGTCCATTGGATATTGATATTCCATTGTTTCGCACCTCTTTATTATATGTTTCTCTCTTGCTGTTCGGCACTTTCGTTTATTCTGCCCATTTATTTCGAATTTCTTCTGCTTGACCAATAATACGATCAAATAGCTCAGCGGTTGATGGAACATCATGAATTAATCCCATCACTTGTCCAGCCCAGCCGAATCCTTCCTCTTCAACACCATCGTAAATATAGCGTTGATTCGCTTGCCCGCTTATGTAATCTTTCAATTGCTCGTATCCGCCGTTTTCTTTCTCAATTTCTAAAATTTTATCTGTCCAATTATTTGCAATCGCTCGAGCTGGTGCTCCAATGGAACGTTTAATAACAACCGTATCATTTTCCGTCCCAGCTACTAAAGCGTTTTTATACAGTTCATGAGCATGGACACATTCCTTGACTGCAATAAATCGCGTACCCATCTCAATCCCTTCTGCGCCTAATGCTAATGCCGCCATTAAACCTCGACCATCCCCAAAGCCGCCTGAAGCAATAACAGGAATCTTAACAGAATCAACAACTTGAGGAATTAATACCGATGTTCCAATATCATCACGTCCTAAATGACCGCCTCCTTCTTGTCCAACAACCATGACCGCATCTGCACCTAATTGCTCGGCTTTCATCGCTTGTCGTCTTGCTGCAACAAGAACAAGTTTTTTAACTGGCGTATCTTTGACAAAATCTAAAAAAGGAGCCGGGTTTCCTCCCGTAACAGAAACAACCTTCACTTCTTCTTTCAAAGCTACTTCAAGAAAATGCTCATACGGACGCCCGTGATTACCAATGGCAAAATTAACACCAAATGGTTGGTCCGTCAAAGATTTTGTTTTTCGAATTTCTTCTTGAAGTTCTTCAGGTGTACGTAAAGACATCGCTGTTACTTGTCCAAGACCGCCTGCATTGGAAACCGCTGCAGCTAAATCAGCATATGCTAAATAGGCTAACCCCCCTTGAACAATTGGATATTTAATGCCTAACAATTCTGTAACACGCGTACTCCATTTCATTATAAGTCTCCCCCTTTTATTTGCGTTGTTAAATGACGTTATTACTACCTGAATGAACATAGCCTATCATTTACATGATTCCCATGATACCATCCATTATGGTATTTATTTATATTATTACAAATATTTACCAACCCCTCAATTTTCCGAGCTTATTTTTCGGAAATTTTCCTATGCAACGACATTTATACATGCTATAATTTCTCTTGTTTTATGCGAAATTTACATTGATTAAGAAATGGGGTCAAAAAGAATTGTCACAATATGAAACTCCTTTATATACTGGCTTAATCGATCATGCAAAAAAAAATCCGATTCAATTTCATATTCCTGGACATAAGAAAGGAAATGGAATGGATCCGGAATTTCGCGAATTTATTGGCGAAAACGCATTATCTATCGATTTAATTAATATCGCTCCGCTAGATGACCTTCATCGACCTAAAGGCATTATTAAACAAGCGCAGGATTTAGCAGCTGAAGCATTCGGAGCTGATCATACATTTTTCTCAGTTCAAGGAACAAGCGGTGCAATTATGACAATGGTTATGACAGTTTGTGGACCTGGAGATAAAATTATCGTCCCTCGAAATGTTCATAAATCGGTTATGTCAGCGATTGTATTCTCTGGAGCTGTACCTATTTTTATAAATCCAGAAATCGACAAAAACTTAGGGATTTCTCACGGTATTACAATAGATCAAGTGGAAAAAACATTACAGGAGCATCCTGATGCAAAAGGGTTACTTGTCATCAACCCAACCTATTTCGGCATTGCCGCGGATTTAAAGAGAATTGTCGAGACAGCTCATTCCCATAATGTACCTGTCCTCGTTGACGAAGCACACGGTGTTCATATTCATTTTCACGATGAATTACCTCTCTCAGCGATGCAGGCAGGCGCAGATATGGCCGCAACAAGCGTTCATAAGCTCGGCGGTTCTATGACGCAAAGCTCGATTTTAAATGTGAAAGAAGGGCTCATTCCCGTTAACCGTGTGCAGTCTATTCTTAGTATGTTAACAACAACCTCTACATCTTATATTTTACTAGCTTCCCTTGATACTGCTAGAAAACAATTGGCAACAAGAGGAAGAGAAATGATTGATGAAACGATTAAACTAGCCAATTATACACGCGATGCCATTAATAAAATTTCTTTTTTATATTGTGTAGGAAAAGAAATTTTAGGCAAGAAAGCCACATACAATTACGATCCAACTAAATTGATTATTTCAATCAAGGACTTAGGAATTACAGGATATGATGTTGAAAAGTGGCTTCGTGAAAAGCATAACATCGAGGTAGAATTATCGGACTTATATAATATCCTTTGTTTAGTTACACCAGGAGATACGAAAGCGGACGCTGATTCCCTTATTTTTGCTTTACAAGACTTAGCTGAGCAATTTAAAGGTGAAGCAAACGAGAATGATCCCGTTCGCGTTATACTGCCAAATACACCGAATCTTGCTTGTACGCCTAGAGACGCCTTCTATGCGGAAACAGAAGTTGTACCGATTGAAGAATCTATTAATCGCATTAGCGCTGAATTCATTATGGTATATCCGCCTGGCATCCCAATCTTCATTCCAGGGGAAATGATTACGGTTGAAAACATCACATATATTCAAAAAAATATAGAAGCAGGACTGCCTGTACAAGGACCTGAAGATCCTGAAATTAAATTTTTACGAGTAATTAAGAAACAACAACCTAGAAAAAGCTGGCTCACTTGAGTCAGCTTTTTCTAGTTACACTATTGATAAAATAAAGTGAACTTCCATCAGTGGGGGTTTTCCTTCCTCCCCCACTGATGGTTAGTCACG
>NZ_JBALMU010000036.1:0-41515 GCF_036962285.1 Bacillus sp. JJ634 | reverse complement strand
AGCTCAGCAGGATAGAGCGACAGCCTCCTAAGCTGTAGGTCGTAGGTTCGATTCCTATCTGGGACGCTAAAAAAACAGCCCAAACCTTTCATTCATAAGGTTTGGGCTGTTTTGATCCTGGGTTTCCATATAAACATATGTCTCACAAAGATGATTTATATCTTAAATTTTTTAATTTCATTATAAAGATGATGGGACATGTCCTCTAAATCACTTGCTAAGTGATTTAATTGCTCCATCGAAGCAGCTGTTTGTTCAATTGATGCAGATACTTCTTCTGTACCCGCCGCTGTTTCTTGACTAATGGAAATTAGTTGTTCGGAGTTTTCCATGGTCTTTTCTAATTGAACAATCATGTCTCGTAAAGAACTAGTCATATGCGTAAATTTACTAAATATTTCTTGGATCATTGTTGCAATCGAATAAAAGGCTTCTTCTGTTTCAACTACTGCTTTTCCTTGATGTTGAATTTGTGTATTTGTTAAACCAATTAAATGTACAGTATGAGATGTATCAGCCTGCATAGTACTAATAATATTTGTAACTTCTTTTGTCGACTGATCAGTCTGCTCTGCTAATTTTCTCACTTCATCGGCTACAACAGCAAAGCCTCTGCCATGCTCCCCTGCCCGAGCAGCTTCAATGGCTGCATTTAAGGCCAATAAATTTGTCTGATTAGCAATATTCGTAATTGTATTAATAATTTTGCTAATTTCATGAGAACGAGCATCCAATGAATGAACAGCTCGGCTCATCGTATCGGCATTTTTTGTTGTTTCCTCAAACTGCTGCTTCATTTCAAGTACCGTTTGTCTTCCACTTTCCGACACTTCAATCATCATTTTCGAATCAAAGGCTGCCTTCTGTGCATATTGATCAATTGATGTAATATGCTGTGTAACACGTTGAATAGCCCCTTCATTCGCCTGAATAATCTCCGTTTGATTCGTTGCTCCTGAAGCAATTTCCTCCATTGTTACCGCTACTTCATTAGAAGCTGCGCTAGTTTCCTCTGCACTTTTGGAAAGAGCCTTTGAAGAATGAGCGATTTGATCAGATATTTGTTCTACTCTAGTAAGTGCCTGATGAACGGATTCACTCATTGTATTTACGCTTCGAGCCAAGTCCCCTACTTCATCGGAGCGTTGTACATCTACCTTAACGGTAAAATCTCCTTCTTCCATTTTTCTTACTGTATTTCTAAGCTGCTTAATGGGCTGCGTAATAAAGCGACTAGCTAGACTAGCAAGCGCGATAGCTACTAAAATAATTACGCCAAGTACAAGTAAGTTTGGTATAAGAATGACATTGGCACGTCCAACAATCTTCCATCCCGTTGTTTCATTTGTTGCATAACCAATTAACTTCTCTTCATCATAATAGTTTCCAATGAACGATCCTTCTTTTTCATCCATCGCTGCATACAGTGAATCTTTTGAAAAATCCTCTGTCACTTTAGCTGCATCAGGATGGGCCATGTAATATCCATTTTGATCAAGTAAAAAGGCAAAGCCTGATTCACCTAATTTCGTTTCGTTAATCATTTCCGTTAAAGTCGCCAGTGTAATATCAAGCCCTACAACCCCTGCATCATCCACACTTTTGGCTAATGTGACGATCATATCTCCCGTACGTGCATCCTTATAAGGCTCTGTCCAGACCAACTGATTTGGATTTTTCTGTGCTAATTGATACCACGTTCTTGTACGTACATCAAAATCAGTCCCTAAATCTGCCTTAGGATAGATGAGTACCTTGCCAGATTGTTCAATACCAAAGTACGAGCTACCGATTGCATGATTGTGCTCCGTTGTTTGTTCTAATTCTTTCAATATAATAGAACGTTTTTTTGAAATATCATCTAACTCATCTTTCACAGCAAGTCGATTAACTGTTGATTCCATATGCTCAAAAAAGAGTTCAAAGGAAGTGTTTAATGCATGAACTTGTTCCGCCGTAGCCCTTGTTTGTTCGTTCACTTGTCGCTACTTTAATGACATTTCGATAGCTAAAAAAGGAAATAACAACACAGCTAATTACTAGCAAACTCAGAAATGGAACAAGTATTCGGCGCCGAACGGACACAGTAAACCATTTATTCACAAATTTCATTATGTAAAGTCCCACCTTGATGTTAGTTATTACAAAAGTATTCTAAAAAAACACTACATGCGAATCATTATAATATTAAATGACCTTCAATCATGGGAAATCACATCAAAATATAGGTCGTTTGCACTAAAAAAGATGGAGCATGTAGCTCCATCCTTTTCTATCTATTCATCAAATTTTAACTTTGCTAATGCATCTGCGAAGGCCGTGTTCAGTGGTTCCTCTTTATTTTGTTTCTTCATATAATTAGCCACTTCACGCTTAGATACTTTTTGATTTTTATTTTGTCCTTTTCGTTTTTGATAGGACGATAATTTTTCATGAAAGCCACATTTACAAGTGAACGTCTGGGCTTCACCTTGCCCGCGCATTTCCATTTTTTTATGACATTGTGGGCAGCGTGCGTTGGTTACACGTGAAACCCCTTTACGATATCCACACTCGCGGTCTTGGCAGACAAGCATTTTCCCTTTCTTTCCGTTGACCTCAAGCAACAGCTTTCCACACTCTGGACATTTGCTGCCGGTTAAATTATCATGCTTGAATTTTTTGTCGCTTCCTTTAATCTCATCCACAATTTCTTTCGCATATGTTCTCATTTCGCTAATAAACGCCTGTTTTGGCAGCTTTCCTTTAGCGATTGCCGTCAATTTTTGTTCCCATTGAGCGGTAAGTGCCGGCGAACGCAATTCCTCAGGTGCTAATTCGAGCAACTGCTTCCCTTTTGATGTCACATGAAGACCTTTTCCTCTTTTTTCGATTAAGAAGCTTTTAAATAACTTTTCGATAATATCTGCACGGGTAGCAACCGTTCCAATCCCGCCTGTTTCACCAAGTGTTTTAATTAAATCCTTACTTTCACCTGCCATGAAACGTGCTGGATTTTCCATCGCCGATAGCAATGTTCCTTCATTAAATGGTTCTGGCGGTTTCGTTGCATCTTCTGTTTGTTTCACAGAAGTAATCGTTAGCTTAGCCCCTTGCTGCAGAGCAGGCAGCAACTGTTCAGCTACATCATCCTTCGTTTCTTCATCATCAAATTGGTGATCATATACTTCTTTCCAACCAGATTTCAACACAACTTTTCCTTTTGCGACAAAGATTTCATCCGCTATTTTTGCTTTAATTGTCGTTTGCTCATATTCAAAAGGAGGAAGAAGAACAGCTAAAAATCGTTTCACCACAAGATCATAAATTTTTGATTCTTTATCACTTAATTTTCCCGGAAGCGGTGTCTGCTCTGTTGGAATAATCGCATGATGATCTGAAACCTTACTATCGTCAACAAATGATTTATTCACTTTGATTGGCTGGCGCAAAATTTTTGCTGCAACTGAAGCATAAGGCTTAATGCTCACTGCTTGCAGTCTTTCTTTTAACGTATCCACAATATCAGATGATAAGAAACGTGAATCAGTTCGCGGATATGTTAATACTTTATGACTTTCATATAAACGCTGCATAATCGATAATGTTTCTTTTGCTGAATAACCAAATTTCTTATTCGCTTCTCTTTGCAATTCTGTTAAATCATAGAGCTGCGGGGCAAAGTTCTTTTTATGCGTTTTTTTCACTTCGACAACTTCCGCCTGTTCGTTTCGCAAACGAGTGACAAGTTGACTCGCCTTTTCTCGGTCAAATGTACGGAAATCATTCGTTTTAGCATCTTGCCAAACTAGTTTTAGCTTAGGCTCTGCCATTGCTGTAATTCCATAATACGGCTTCGGCTCAAACTTCTTAATATCCTCTTCTCGCGCAGCAATCATCGCAAGCGTTGGCGTTTGTACACGGCCGCATGATAATTGAGCATTATGCTTTGTCGTTAACGCACGTGTAGCATTCATCCCAACAAGCCAGTCTGCTTCAGCACGAGCAACCGCAGACGCATATAAATTCTCATATTCTTTGCCGTTTTTTAGCTTGTTAAATCCTTCTTTAATAGCCTTATCTGTAACAGAAGAAATCCACAGACGCTTAATCGGCTTCTTCACATTTGCTTTTTCCAAAATCCAACGTGCTACAAGTTCCCCTTCGCGGCCTGCATCTGTTGCGATAACTACCTCATTTACATCTTTTCGATTCAATTGTGCTTTAACTGCTTGATATTGCTTACCTGTTTGCTTAATGACTACTAATTTTAAAGGTGACGGAAGCATCGGTAAATCTTCTAAACGCCATGATTTATATTTCTCATCATAAGCTTCTGGATCCGCATGAGTCACTAAATGACCTAGCGCCCATGTAACGATATACTTGTCTCCTTCAAAATAACCATTTCCTTTTTTCCCACACTTCAAGACTTTTGCTATATCTCTTCCGACCGATGGCTTCTCGGCTAGAACAACGGTTTTACTCAATCAAAACATCCTTTCCATTCAAAGCTCACGGCTTAATTATCTCATATTTCAATTAATACTACATTTCTCAATCGGGCAACTGTCACATCCATTTCTTTGGCGTAAAAGTTCAATATCATGGATAATAATTTTCCCAGAATGATCATAGGAAAGAATCCCTTGCCTTCTTAATTCACTTAACATCCGATTCATACTTTCACGAGTACATGCGCAAAAGTCAGCCAAGTTTTGGTTCGTTAACAACATATCAATTAATAGGCCCTTACGATGCTCCACTCCGTAACTATTTGTCAAACGAATTAATGTCGAATAAAGGGCACCCTTTCTGCCGTTTAACAAAAGATCCTTTTGCTTCGATTGAATGTTTCTTACATGGTCACTATACCATTTCATAAATTCAAATGTTAACTTTCCATCCAAACTCAATTTTCTTTCAAGCTGATCTTTATGAATCATCAGTACCTCGCCATCTGCTATTACTTTGGCGCTTAATATATACTTGGCATGATTTGCGAACAAAATGAGTTCTCCTATCAGATCATTCTTCTTACATATTCGTAGTGTCAATTCTCTTCCTTCCATTGTTAGATGATGCAAATGAATCATACCGGATTTAATCAGATACAATTCATTCGCCTCCATCCCTTCTTGAAATAAATATGTATTTTTTTCAATTTTTTTGATTGTCCCGATTTCTTCTAATAATTGAAATAGTTCTTGTGAAAGGAGGCCGCCTCTATTCATATTAACCTGCATAGTAATCTCTCCTTGTAACTTACCACCTGCTCGCAATGATAAATATCACTATAAAACGATGATAAAAGCTTATAATTAACTTAACATACTAGTCCTAAAAATTGTAAGGGGGAAGAATCATGAACAAAAAGCAAGCATTATTTGATCTTTTAAATGCATTACTCGAAGCTGAACGGGCTGGTGTACAGACCGCCAATTACCTTCTAGAAAAACACCAATCAGAAGAGCTGGACGCTCAATATAAACAAGTAAAAAAAGACGAAGCTTGGAGTTGTGCTGGTCTCCACCAAGCAATCTTACGCGAAGGCGGTACTCCGAGTAAACAAACAGGCGCATTTGCCGATAAAGTGATTGCTCTTGATACTCTACAAGAGAAACTGACTCTTCTCAACAAAGGTCAAGCATGGGTCGCACGCAAGATTGACGAAGCCCTCGCTTATGATATCCACCCTGATACAGAACTATTTTTACAGGAAATGAAAGAGAAGCACCATATCAATATTAGTGAATTAGATAAATATTTAATGGGGAAATAAACGTTAACTAAACATGCGTCATTCATATAGACCAATATCTTACATTGGCTCTAGCCTTTTTGTTCTAATCACGAGATAATAAAAGAAATATTGTAAATTATCGGTTCCTATCGAGCTGAAGAAAAGAGGAACAAGAGGTTATAATGAGACGCTTTTTACATTTTATAATTGTCACACTTCTACCATTATGGATTGTTTGTAGTTCTGTTTCGGCCTACTTCTTTCCTGATACTTTTATTCCTATTCGAGAATGGCCTTCTTTTTCCTTAGCTTTCATTTTATTTACAATGGGGCTAACGCTGTCCATTGATAGCTTGAAGAAAGTAATATCCAAACCAAAAAATGCATTTCTCGGTGTATTGGGGAAATGGACCATTACACTCGGGATTTCTTTTCTGTTAGCTACATTGTTTTTTGCAAATCATCCCGAACTAAAAGCGGGCGTGCTGCTTGCAGGAGCGGTTCCGAGCGGGACAACTGCTAATTTATACACATTTATGGCAGGCGGAACATTAGCGCTTAGTATTATGATGTCGGCGGTCGATACGTTAATTGGACCGTTTTTAACACCCTTGCTTATGAAAGTTACTATCAATAGTACGATTCCGATTGATGCGTTATCAATGTTTAAACAAATGGTGCTTGTCGTATTGGTTCCTATTGCACTTGGACTATTCATTCAATACAAATGGGAGCACTATACGATAAAAGTGAAACCGATTTTACCGTATCTCTCATCCATTGCGATTATTATTATTAATTTAGCGATTGTATCGAGTGCACAAGGTATCTTAGAGAAAAATATTAGTCTACTTCCACTTATCTTTTTCTGTGTATTTTTGCAAATTATGATCCCAATGATTCTTGGATATATATACGGAATCTTTTTCAATATGCCAAAACCAGACCGAATTTCGATGTTTTATGAGTTTGGAATCTGTAATACAGCGCTCGCCTCCATCCTTGCTA
Source organism: Bacillus sp. JJ634 (assembly GCF_036962285.1). Classification (NCBI taxonomy): domain Bacteria; kingdom Bacillati; phylum Bacillota; class Bacilli; order Caryophanales; family Bacillaceae; genus Bacillus; species Bacillus sp. JJ634. The sequence goes on along the minus strand of NZ_JBALMU010000036.1, from coordinate 34,785 downwards.
TGCACCATATCAGTCCGATTGCTGCTGTACCAGCTGTTGCAAATATGATTACAAATACATTTTTAGGAGCCCTTATTGCGATTGCTTGGAAGCCATTATCAGAAAAGCGGGAAAGCTACCAAATGAGGAAAAGAGCTCTTTTAAAAAATCGAAATGAACAAAAGGAAAAAAGAATAGACTAAGTTACAGCCTTTTCAAATGGGCTTAATAGACTCGCCATTTAATATTAACTTTTATCCCAAACAAACCAAGCCAAAGGACATTACATCCCCTGGCTTGGTTTTCTTATTCCATCCATAATAAATCGAACTAGATTTTCAACCTCTGCTTCTTCATCCATATCCGAATAAGCAAACTGTAATACAAAACGTGATACGAAGTAACTGCCGACAACATTGAATATCATGTTTAAAAGAGTATCACTTGGTATGTCAATGAGCTCACCACGTTCTTTAAACATCGTAATAACTTTGCTGATACGCTGCATAATATTTTCGAAAAAGTAAGGTTGTAACTCTTTTCTCAATTCATCATTATATAGTAACTCTTTAACTACCACTTGAAATATTTCTTTATTTTCTTTAATAAAAAGGAGTCGATTTTTGATCAAAGCTTTTAAAAAGTCTTCAAAGCAAGCTGCATTTTTGATCATAATCTCGCTAAAAGCCGCTTCTGCCATAGTAGGCATTGCATCTTTGATAAACGGGAGAATAACCGAAAGCAATAAATTATCCTTCGTTCCATAATGGCGGAAAATCGTACCCTCAGCTACTTGAGCGGATTTTGCTATTTCGCTCGTTGACGTATTGGCATACCCTTTTTCAGCAAATAATTTAACAGCAGTTTCAACGATTTTTCGTTGTTTAGTAGTTTGCTTCTTTGACAATTTCGTTTGGGCAATGATTGCATCTAATAGATTTTCTTTAGACAATTAAGACCACTTCCTTTATCCTCTGGACTTAATTATAACCTACGATACTTTTTCAATGCGAATATATTGAGAATAATAAAGATGACAGCAAAGACAACTAGGGCAAATATATTCCCGCTAATTTCACTTAAACTTAGTCCTTGATACATGACACCCTTCAAAGCACCTGCCGCATAGTAGATAGGCATAACTTTGCCTACTGCTTGCAGCCAATCCGCCATGCCATCAAGCGGGAGAATACCAGCAAAAAAGATTTGTGGAATCACAACAACAGGAATAAACTGTACCATTTGAAATTCAGACGCAGCAAAGGTAGATAACAATGTTCCTAAAGAAAGAGCGACTAGTGCCAGCAATAAATTAATAAGGATGACATTCCAAACAGACCCTACCATAACCACATCTAATACATGAATAGAAAATAGCACGACAATAACCGTTTGAATGACCGCAAATATCCCAAAACCGATCAAGTATGCCGTTACAATCTCCCATCTTCGAATAGGTGTTGACATCAGCCGTTCCAATGTACCAGTTGTTCGCTCTTTTAATAATCCAATCCCGGAAATCAGAAAAACAAAAAAGAATACAAAGAAACCAACTAAAACGGGACTTAATACATCAAAAAATTCAGTTTCACTGTTCCCGTAAACATACTGGGTATCGATACCGTTTTGCGGCAACTTAACTGATGCAGCATGTTGATCCATCCGTTTTGATTGTGTATATAAGGATACGGCTTGGTTCACCTTCATTTGTAAAGCTTTAGCTGTTGTTGGCTCACGATTCAGTAATGTTAATTCTAGTTTTCCTTTTTTCATTTTCAGTAAACCATCCAGTTCGTCTTCCACAATTGTATCCTTATTGGCCTTTTCATACTGTTTCACGTTTATATCTGCTTCTTCTAATACATTTATAAGACTATGATCTACATTTACTACCGCCAATTTAGGGGCAACCGTATTGCCATTAAATAAGAAATACATAAGGGTTAAAATGATTAACGGAGCAACAAATAACAAAGCTAAAGTTCGTTTGTCTCGGAGCATTTGTTGACAAATTCTTTTGACTAACGCCGCTACTCTCATGAATAGCTCCTCCCCGCTTGTAAGAATACCTCATCCAAATTACCTGCTCCGTAATACATCTTTAATTCTTGCGGTGTACCTCTTGTTAAAATGACACCATCTCTTACCATCGCGACAAAATCACATTTTTCTGCTTCATCCATAACATGTGTGGTCACGATAATGGTTTTCCCTTCTTCATCCTTCAAACGTAATAATTCATTCCAAATGCTTAATCTTAATTCTGGGTCAATTCCTACCGTTGGTTCATCTAAGATTAGAATTTTTGGATTTTGAATCAAAGCCATGGCAAGAGATAGCCGACGCTTCATTCCCCCTGAGTAAGCAGATACTTTTTTATTTAATTCATTCGTTAAGCTCACTAGTTCTGCTGCATAGGCGATTCGATTCTTCATTTCTGTCTTATTCAACTTGTAAAGGGAGGCAAAGAATGTAAGGTTTTCTTTCCCTGTTAACTCTGTATACAAGGCATCAGATTGAGCCATATAACCAATTTCCTGCAGCAGTTCTAGATTAGGCACTTTTTCATTTAATACATGAATAGTTCCAGAATCAGGCATATCCATGCCAACAATCATTTTTACTAACGTTGTCTTCCCTGCACCTGAGGGACCAATAAACCCATAAATTTGACCTTCCTCAATCTGTAAATCAATCTCATGTAAGACCACTTTTTTACCGAAACGTTTACTAACTTGTTCGATTGCAATGCTGATACTCATATATCATACCTCCATTCACAAAAAGTGATTGATTACTCATTTTAACTTTACTACGTATTTTATTCACATCAATAACAATGAATTCCTTTTATTTATGACTAAGCATAATCCAAATCATAAACAAAACCACCGGATAATTAATCGGTGGTTTTGTCTCTTTGTTCCCTATTTATCTAAGTCAAACAAATAAGCAGCTGGGTAAAATACTCTCTAAATTAAGCTAAGATGAGCAATTGTACTTACTTTACGATAAGAACTGGACAATTAGCTCTTTTTACAACTTTATGGCTCACGCTTCCTAGCACCATTTCTTGTAAAGAATTAAGTCCGCGGCTTCCAATGACAACTAAGTCAAATTGTTCTTTATTCGTATACTCAACAATCGTTGGACCAGGCTCTCCATGCATAATGTTAATTCGGTAAGATTGTTCATGGGACTTTAACAGTTTTTCCACTGATTCAAGTTTTTTTCGACGCGATAATTCTAATTCTTCTTTTCCTTGAGCGTGAAGAACCTCACTTCTAGATTTTGTGAAATTCACTATATATACAATTTCAATCACACATTGTTTATCTAAAGAAGCTATCTTTACAGCTTCTTCAGCTGCTCTCAATGAATTTTCCGATCCATCCGCAGCCAACAAAATCTTTTTATACATCGTTCCACTCCTATTGAAAGATTAATGTGTACCTAACTTTGCATGAAAATCATCATATATAGATAGTTTATCTACAAGCTTTTGACTAGTCGCATTTAGGCCCTTAATCGTTACTGCATTGCCGCTTTCTTGATATTTCATCACGACTTTATCAATAGCTCCTACTGCCGAGTCATCCCATATATGAGAGTTTGAAAAATCAATAATAATATTGGACTGTTTAACAGCAAAGTCAAACGAATCTACAAAGCCTTCAACAGAAGCAAAGAATAATTGACCTTCGACATCAAATACTAAGTTTCGATTTACGTTACGTTTCGTTACTTTAATCTTAGAAATTTTAGCTGCAAAGAAAATTGCGCTTAAAATAACACCTGCAATGACACCTTTTGATAAATCATGCGTGGCTACTACGATAGATACCGTAGCTAGCATGACTACCGCATCACTTTTTGGTGCTTTTCTTAAATAAGAGAAAGAAGACCAATCGAATGTTCCGATGCAGACCATAATCATAATTCCAACTAGAACAGGCATTGGAATCTGCACGACTAAATCGCCTAATACAATAATTAAAAACATTAAAAATATACCTGCAATAAAAGTAGATAAACGGCCGCGCCCACCTGATTTTACATTGATGACAGACTGTCCAATCATCGCACAACCTGCCATTCCTCCAAAGAAACCAGTCACGATATTCGCAATACCTTGTCCTCTAGCTTCTTTATTTTTGTCACTTTCCGTTCCCGTCATATCATCAACAATTGAGGCCGTCAGTAAAGACTCTAATAAACCTACAATAGCTAAAGCAATAGAATACGGAAAAATAATGCTCAACGTTTCAAATGTTAACGGTACGTCTGGTATAAAAAACGTCGGTAATGATTGTGTTATCGTACCTAAATCGCCAACCGTGCGCAGCTCTACATCTGAGTAAATCGCAATAATGGTTAATAAAATAATCGCTATTAACGGAGCCGGAATGGACTTAATAAATTTAGGCACTACATATACAATCACTAATGTAATAGCGACAAAAACATATGTCATAGTGGAAACTCCAATAAAATGAGGCACCTGTGCCATGAAAATTAAAATAGCTAAGGCATTAACAAAACCAATCATGACCGCTCTCGGAATAAATTTCATCAATTTAGCTATTTTAAAAACACCAAAAATAATTTGAATAATTCCTGTTAAAAGGGTTGCCGCGAACAAATAGTTCAATCCATGTTCCTTCACTAAAGGAAGCATTAATAATGCCATGGCCCCGGTTGCAGCTGAAATCATTCCCGGCCTTCCGCCAGCAAATGCAATAATAACTGCCATAGTAAAAGAGGCATACAGCCCAACCATGGGGTCTACTCCTGCGATAATGGAGAAAGCAATAGCTTCCGGAATTAATGCTAATGCCACAACAATCCCAGAAAGAACATCTCCTCTAATATTTGAAAACCATTCTTTTTTCAACTTTTCTGTCATGTTAGTTATTTACACCTCACGTAGATTTTTTCGACTTTTACTTCTCCTAAAAGTCAAGAATCGATAATTGATAGAATGAGTTTATCACCATTCGTCCCGAAAAGGAACTATTTTGGGAATTTTTTATTAAAGAAATTTTTTATGATATGATACACTAAACAAAGGATTGTTAGGAGAATATACAATGTTAATCGGGTATATGAGGCCTTCCCAAGAAGATCCAAACTGTGAAATGCAACATAGCTATTTAACAGAGATCAATTGTCAAACTATCATTTCAGAAGAGCATTCCTCAGCTAAAAAAAGAGTGCAATTACATCATATGCTAGATCATCTCAATCAAGGTGACAAAATAGTCATTACCAAGCTTTTCACTATTGCTGATTCCACACGTCATTTAGTGGAAGTATTAGATGTAATCGCTGCTAAAGGGGCTCACCTTCACTCTATTTCAGAAGGAATCGATACAAGCAGAACTTCAGGATACAGTTTTAATGAAATCGCGAAGCACCTGTTAGAATTTCAAAGTGACGTAATCAGTGAAAGAACTAAACAAGGCATAGATAGAGCCAAGCAAAAAGGAGCTACCCCGGGCAGACCAAGAAAGCCTGACGAAAATGTAACACGTGCTATTATTATGCATCAAAGTAAAAAATATAGTCTGGCTGAGATTAAAGCTGAAACAGGGATTAGTAAGTCGACTCTGTATCGTTATTTGGAAAATTAAAGTCATTTGTCTTCCTTTCTCAAACGAAGGCTTTAGCAAAAGCTAGAAAATATAACCTGCTCCCTCTCGTTGATATTGATGAATAAAAAAGACACCATGTTGAGTTGAAGTTCATAACCTTCACTCAAATGGTGTCTTTTTTCAATTAGTTATTAATATACTTCTCAAACACATCTCCAAAATCCTTCAAATGATACTGATCATGAACCGATGTCAGCCAAGTAAAACCAAAGTCGGTTAACTCTTTGTACGTATCAGCTAGTTTATTATCATCTGTTCTTGAGTTTTGGAGAATACTCACCGCTTTATCTAAGCTTCGTGAACCCATTTCTAAGTAAATCTTATTCTCATAAGTGATTTCAGCAATACGCAGCAGAGATTTATATAAATCCTTCAACTGTTCAATTTGATCTTTGCGTACATCGATATCAAATTGAACATTGCCAATCGTAAATTTAATCTCTACATCCATATCAATTTTTCCAGCTGTTTCAAGAAGCACATTAGAAATGGCATATTGTGAATATGGATAGCGCTTCAATGTTCTTTTTGAAGAAACCGCACTTGCTCCATCCACATGAATAAGCGCTAAGTTTGTAAAGCAATATTCATCTGCTTTCGTCTTAATTAAAAAGTAGATTTTTTCGTTATCTTCATGCATGACATAATCATCAGCATCTGTTTTATCATAATCAGCAGGGGAAATAATTTTACCAATATCAGATAGACCTAACGCATCCGCAGCAATTTTTTTAAACATTGTATAAGTTCCTCCCTAACTATTGTCATCTCCTTCATTTTACCAACAACCAATATACATTTATATGGTGTTTTAGTAGGGTTATGCCCTATATGAATGATAAAAAACATGAGCCTCTTTTAGACTCATGTTTTCATATCTTCTCGATCTATAATCTCCACAATCCTGTTCAATCCACGTTTCAATTGCTCAAGCGGTGGATTTGTAAACGCCAAACGGAAGTAATTTTCATACATTCCTGTCCCGCTCATCCAATTCCCTGGAACAAGCGATACATCAGGCAGAGCTAAGTCGAGGAGTCTTTCCGAAGAAAGTCCATGCTCTAACTTACACCATGCAAAAATGCCGCCTTCCGGTATTTGCACACTAACCGCTTTCGATTTACTAAAAGCCTCCTGAACCATGTCTACCCTCATCTTATACGCCTTTCTGACTCGTTGTAAATGAGGAGTTAAAAGCCCTTCAGATAAGAATGTATACACAGCTGCTTGTGTTAAAACATTGCTATGTAAATCAATGCGCTGCTTAATTTTGGTTAAATTTGAAATAACTCCCTCTGGTGCAACGACGACTGCTACACGAAGTTCTGGAAATAAGTACTTTGAGAATGATCGAAGATAAATAATCATGCCATCCTCATCCATCGCCTTTAACGGAGGAGCTGGTTTTTTCCCGTAATAAAGTAAACTCGTTGGATCATCTTCTATTAGTAGAACATGATACTTTTTAGCAAGAGTTAATAAATCTTTTCTTCGTTGTTGTGACATCACGATCCCAGTTGGATTATGAAAAGTAGGATTTAGATAGATAAACTTCACAGGAAAGTTCCTTAGTAACTGTTCTAAATTATCTAGCTTAATTCCTTCTTTATCTAACGTTATTCTCAAAATTTCCGCTCCGCTTGCAGTAAAGGCATCAGAAGCAACCTGAAATCCCGGTTCTTCGACGATGACATAATCTCCTGGACCTAAAAACAGTCTGCTGATAAGGTCCAATCCTTGCATCGCTCCAGAAACAATCATCATTTCACTTTTTTTCGGATATAACCCGCTTTCTTTTAGCCATTCCAGCATATAGGAATGCAGCGGTTCATATCCTTGTGTAGGAGAGGGGAGCTGTATAAGCTTTGGATGTTTCCGTAAACATTCGGCTAAACACTCGCTTATCTCAATACCAGGATGAATCTCAGGAGCAGTACCTGCCCTTGCTAACTGAATAGATTCTGAGTTTTGTCCAAACTTTATAATCGCTTCTAATCCGTGATTCATCGTATCTGTTTCATACACGAAGTTGGATTGCCACTTAGTCTTAGCGCTAACTCTCTCTCGGCGCGGCCCACGCATAATAAAAGTCCCGCTCCCCTGTTGACTGCGAATAATCCCCTTCGTTTTCATATCTTCATTAGCCAATGTAATGGTCATTCGACTCACTTGCAAGTAGTCTGCTAATTTTCTTTCTGATGGCAAACGAGTACCTGGCTTCAGCTTGCCTTGATAGACCATTTTTTCGACTTGCTCAGATATTTGTTTATATAACGGAAGCTTGTGCTCACTGTCGAGTTTGATATCTTGCCAAAGTCCAGTCATGGGAGCACCCCCTTCTGTTTTAATCCATTAAGCCTGGAAGCCATAATGACAGAGCCGGGATATATGTAACGAGCAGTAAAACGAAAATAGCAACTAAAAGGAACGGAATAACTCCTATTGAAATCTGTTTCAAAGAGAGTCCTGTCAATCCACAGGCTACATATAAATCCAATCCTACAGGCGGCGTTACTAAACCAATTGCTAAATTCAATGTCATTAGCACCCCAAAATGAATAGGGTCAATTTCCATCGCAATAAGAATTGGTAAAAAGATTGGCAGGAAAATATAGTACGCAGAAATAGCATCAACGAACATCCCTGCGATCAATAAAATAATGGTAATAATGAATAGAATTGTATATTTATTATCCGCAAGTCCCATTAACATATTAGCCATATCTTGAGCGATTCCCTCTACTGTCAATAACCAAGCAAAAGAGGAAGCCGCTGCGACAATTAGCATGATCATAGATGTATTCTTCGCAGATTCGATTAATAAACTAGGAATCTCTTTCAAACTAAACTCTTTATAGATAAATAAACCAACAAATAAACCATAAAATACAGCTACAATCGCTGATTCAGTAGGTGTAAATAAACCGGAGTAAATCCCACCTAGGATAATTAAAGGGGCCAGTAACCCCCAAGAAGCCTCTTTAAACGCTTTCCATCTTTCTTGGCTGCTTGCTTTCGGCAATGTTGGAATATTGTACTTTCTTGCTATTACATATCCAGTAATTGCCAAAAATAGCCCCATTAATAAACCGGGAACGATACCCGCAATAAATAGTTTACCAATTGAAACTTCTGCAACGACCCCGTAGACAACATAGGCAATACTTGGCGGAAGAACGATACCCATTCCACCAGCCGTTGCAAGTAATCCTGCTGATTGGTCTTTTCGATATCCTTGTTTCACCATAGCCGGAATGACAATCGCACCGACAGCGGCCATTGTTGCTGGACCGGAACCTGACATGGAGGCAAAGAAAGTAGCTGCAATAACGGCTACAATTGCCATACCGCCTCGATAATGGCCTGTCATTGCTTGAGCAAAGGCTATTAAACGTTTAGAAATCCCCGCTCTCTCCATGATCAATCCTGCTAGGAAGAAGAAAGGAATCGCAAGTAATGTAAATTTGGTCATTGATGAAAACATCGTAGACGGTAAAGATGGTAACGGTAATTCAAACGCAAACATTGTAATAACCGTGGATAAACCAAGAGCAACGGCTATTGGCACATTTAAAAATAATAATATAAAAAAGCTGGCAAATAAACAAATCGCTGTTGCACTCATGACTTCATTCTCCCTCTAATCGTTTTAATTTCCAAGATACACCCTTCCCAGAAACGAAGAACGCATAGAAAGGAACCGAGTGGAACTGATAAACCCATAATCCATTCATCTAATCCTAAAGCTGGCGTTTTTTGCTGATATTCATATTGCTGCATCACCATTTCTAGCCCAAACCAAAACAGAACAGCAAAGAATACAGTTGTTAAACAACCAATTAAGATTGCGATAATTATTTGCAATTTTGGCGGCAAATAATCTGTTAATAAGCTAAAACCTAAATGCCCTTTTTCTCTGGCAAGTAAAGACGCTCCAATAAAGATTGCATAAGCAAATAAATTTGTTGTTAACTCTTCTGTCATTGAAAGCGATACATTTAAAAAGTATCTAGATAATACGTTAGCCATCGTTACTCCACAAATGACAATCATTAAAATCGCTAACAGCCACTCCTCTAGCCTAACAAAGATTTTCACTGTACTTCCCCCATCTTGATTAAATAAGAAAAGACTCGAAAGGAAACTCGCTTCCTTCCGAGTACTATTTCTACAAGCTGCTTACATTGCCAATGTCTTATTCAGCACGGAACGCATCTAAGAACTCTTTCCCAATCACTTTCTCATATTGACCGATAACTGGAGCCGATTTCTCTTGGAAATCCGCAATTTGCTCCGGAGTTAATTCTGTTACTTTCATGCCTTCCTCTTTTAATTGAGCTAGAATTTCTTTATCTTTTTCACGATTTAACTTAATTTGATATTGTGCAGCTTCTTCAGCTGTTTCTTTTAGAATTTTTTGTGTTTCTTTATCTAAACCATCGTATAACTCTTTATTAATACCAAATACAAGCGGGTCGTACATGTAATTCCAGATTGTTAAATAATCTTGAACTTCAGATAATTTATTATTCAGAATAATTGGCAGTGGATTTTCTTGTCCATCAATGACACCTTGTTGAAGAGAAGTAAACACTTCTGACCAGTTCATAACCGTTGGGTCTGCACCAAATTGTTTATATGTATCAACCATTGCCTCCATAGAAGGTGTTCGAACTTTTAACTTCTCTAAATCTTCCGGTGTTTCAATTGCATGTTTGCTATTCGTAATTTGACGGTATCCGTTTTCACCAAATGCTAAAGGTTCAATTCCTTTACTGCGAATTAGCTCTTTTAATTTTTCTCCACCTTCACCATTCATTACTTTATCCGCCTGCTCATAATTTGGAATTAACCAAGGTAAAGAAGGTGCTGCAAATTTTGGATCTAGTACATTATAAATAATCATAGAGTGAATAGAAGCTTCCGTTGAACCATTTTGAACTGCCTCTAACCCTTTAGGTTGATTACCATTTGAAAGAGATTCATTTGGATATAATTTAATGCTGATTTTTCCATCAGATTCTTCCTTAGCAAGCTCGGCCCATTTATTAACACCTTGCCCCCAAGTATCTTGCTCAGATACGGAAATACTGACCTTCACATTTAATTGATCATCCTTTTCTCCGCTGCTGCTGTTGGAACAACCCGCAAGACCAAGTGCAAGCAATGCGGCAGCTCCCCATTTCATATACTTTTTCATTCTTTTGTTTCCCCCTCTTTTGCATACGTTTTCACTTAATATTTAGAATATTATAAAAAAATAACATTGGATATAACCAATTTTTCAATTGGACTTATACAGTTACAGTTTATTAACACAGTACTACAACAGTTTAATTTTATTTCCATATATAACTTCCTAGTTTAGATAGTAATCTACTATATATTTTAGTATGATAATTCGTAGGGATTTTGCATATTATTTAGGAGGTTCACAAACAGAATGAGCTTACTTTCTATAGATAAATTAGGCCATAGCTTTGGCGATCGTACATTATTTAAAGATGTTTCTTTCCGACTGTTAGCCGGCGAACACGTTGGGTTAGTTGGGGCAAATGGCGTCGGAAAATCAACGATGATGAATATTATTACAGGTCAATTAATTCATGATACAGGCCGCGTTGAATGGACGCCAGGCGTACAATATGGCTACCTTGATCAACATACTGTATTATCGAGAGGAAAAACCATTCGTGACGTATTAAGAGATGCTTTCCTTCCTCTTTTTGAGCAGGAAAAGGCGCTGAATGAAGTAACGGAAAAGATGGCGACCGCTACACCTGAGGAATTGGAAACACTGCTTGAAGAAATGGGCATCATTCAAGATAAATTAGAAGCAGGCGGTTTTTATAATCTTGATATAAAAATTGAAGATGCAGCTCGTGGTTTAGGACTAGACGCTATTGGCCTTGACCGTGATGTTTCTGCACTAAGCGGCGGACAGCGTACAAAAGTTTTATTAGCAAAACTATTACTAGAACAACCTGAAGTTTTACTATTGGACGAACCAACGAACTACTTAGATGTTGAACATATTCGTTGGCTAAGCAGCTATTTAAAAGAATATCCACATGCGTTTCTATTAATTTCGCATGATACAGAGTTTATGAATGGTGTTGTTGATGTCATTTTCCATCTAGAATTTTCAAAATTAACACGTTATACTGCGACTTATGAAAAATTTCTAGAGCTTGCAGAAATCAACAAAAATCAACATATTAATGCCTATGAAAAACAAAAAGAGTTTATTAAAAAGCAAGAAGACTTCATCGCGAAAAATAAAGCGCGCTACTCAACAACTGGTCGTGCGAAAAGCCGTCAAAAGCAATTGGACAGAATCGAGAGAATTGATCGCCCTGAAACAGCGATGAAACCAACATTCGATTTTAAAGAATCACGTGCTAGCAGCCGCTATGTATTTGAAGGGGAAAATTTAGAAATTGGCTATGACCGCCCTCTTCTACCAAACCTGACAATGAATATTGAACGCGGGGAAAAAATTGCTGTAGTTGGTTGTAATGGTGTTGGTAAATCGACATTATTAAAAACGATTCTTGGTAAAATTGAGCCGCTTAGCGGAAAAAGACAACTCGGTGACTTCTTATTCCCATCTTATTTCGAGCAAGAAGTAAAAGCTGGCAGCACAACACCGATTGATGAAGTATGGAATGCCTTCCCGCACCTAGATCAACCGCAAGTTCGCGCTATTCTCGCTCGTGTTGGTCTGAAAAACGAACATATTATGCGTCCGATGAATCAACTAAGCGGTGGAGAACAAGCGAAGGTCCGTATTTGTAAATTAATGCTCACAGAAAGCAACTGGCTTCTATTTGATGAGCCGACTAACCATTTAGATGTTGTTGCTAAAGAAGAATTAAAACGGGCGATGAAAGAATATAAAGGAACCATCCTCCTTGTCTGTCACGAGCCTGACTTCTATGAAGATTGGGTCACAAAAGTATGGGACGTAGAGGAATGGGCAAATCAATAAGTAAAAAGGGGCTGTCCATTTGATGGACAGCCCTCTTTCGTGGATAAATTGCAAAAGTTATTGATAAATGGATGATTTCAGTAGATAAAATTGAATTTGCGTTGATAAATCAGAAAAAGTCGTCGATTAAAGCGCAATCTTAAGCACGCTCAGCGACTAGTGTATAGGTTTTCGGTAATCCAATATCATGCAGCTTATGATTTGGTTCTTCTTCTAACACTTTAATGACAAGCCCTGACTGAGCGGCAGCTGTAATTAATTCCCCAATTGTCCATTTTCTTTGTACCACTTGTGCCAATGTCTCTTTTGCATCATCTGGCATATGTTTTGTAAACGCAACAGGATTTTTCTCCATTGTCGGTGTGAAGTAATTCCCCGTGACTTTATGTTTTTTACCTGTAGACGTAATCAGTTTTGTCGAAATCGGATGAAATTCATGCAGAACAAACAAACCACCCGGCTTTAGCATCGCCTTCACTTTTTCAAATAACGGATGTAGGTCAATTAAATAATGCAGAACACCAAGTTCCATTAATACAATATCTTGATTGCTGTTAAGGTGCTCTTCTTGTAAAGATAAAATATCTGAAACAACATACGTTATATCTACATTTGCAGCTGTTGCTAATTCATTAGCAAACGTTGCATTTTCTTTTGAAAAATCGACCACCTTTACATCTGCTCCTAAAAGAGAAAGTGCAACAGCTTTGACTCCATTTGACCCCATTAAATGAGTGATTTTCTTTCCCTTCACGTCATGCAAATATTTATAAAATGGATGTAAGCGCCACTTTGGATTTTGCATAATCTTTTCAGCAAGCTCTGTTGGCTCGCCGTATCGATTCACTAAAGCGATGTAATTATTCTGATTCCACGCTTGTTCATTTTTGGCTGTAAATCCTTGCTGCTCTTTCATTAAATAGTCGTGGATTTCTTTCTCATAAGCGGCCATTTCTTCATCATATAAATAACTATACAGAGAACGGCACCAAAGCTCCTGATTATCGAAACGATACGAAATTCGGTACGGGTCTGTTTTAATAGTTGTATTAAATAAACAACTGACCCTTATGGAAATATGATCTTGCTCCAAGTAAGCTACGGCTCGTTCCACTGTTATTTCGATATTAGACAATGAATAAGCGTGTAATGTATCACACGCTTCTTTAAACAGGTCCCATTGAACAGCTACTTCAATCTCACTATAATCATGTAAGCGGACTTGCTGAATAGCTAAAGCGGCTTGACCGATAAATTGATAAGGAATCGATGCTTCTTCAAATGCTTGCCCAATCTGTTGCACCGTATGTACATATGAAATTTCCATAAAAACCCTCCAAAGAGCACTCGTATCTATTGAACTAACGAGTGCTTAAATGCATAAATGACAGCTTGTGTACGGTCTTGTACTTCAAGCTTACTTAATATATTGCTCACATGAACTTTCGCTGTCTTTAATGCGATAAACAATTCATCTGCAATTTCTTGATTTGTTTTTCCTTGTGTCATTAATAATAAGATTTCCATTTCTCGTGCTGTTAATTGTTCATGCAATGCTTGAACTTTAGGGTGACGGAGCTTTTCCATCATTTTTCCGGTGACTTCCGGCTCAAGCACGCTTTGCCCCTGATACGTGGCCCGAACAGCATCGGCAATGTCGCTCGCTTTCGATGTTTTCAGCATATAGCTTGTTGCTCCCGCCTCTAGGGCTGGATACACTTTTTCATCGTCTAAAAAGCTTGTTACAATAATAATTTTCGCTTCTGGCCATTTTTCTAAAATAACTTTGGTCGCTTCAATCCCATCCATCTCCGGCATCACCAAGTCCATCAGGATAATATCAGGACGAAATTCAATTGCCATGTCCACTGCCGTGTGCCCATTATCCGCCTCACCTACCACTTCGATATCACTTTGTGCAGATAAATAGGCGGCTACTCCTATTCTTACCATCTCATGGTCATCGACAAACAATACTTTAATCATTTTCTTCATCTCCCACATGCATGAATGGAATTTTCACTTCCAGTCGTGTACCTTGATTGGGCACACTTACAATCTTCATCGTTCCGCCAATCTCCACGGCTCGCTCGTACATATTATGCAAACCATAAGACCCTGCTTTTGCTTCATCAACGGAAAAACCGACTCCATCATCCACAATACGCAAAATAAGCAACTCATCGCGGCTCATCAATAATACTTCAAGTGAATTCGCTTTCGCATGACGTAATGTATTGGAAACAGATTCCTGAACAATGCGAAAGAGGTGATCTTCAATACCTTTGTCTAAGATAACGGGGTCCAGTTTCCACGCAATCTCCATCGGTACTTTTTGTGTTAATTCCACGAGCAATTCCTGAATCCCTTCCTGCAATGTTTTATTATGTAAAGCAACAGGACGCAAATGTAATAATAATGCACGCATCTCAAGCTGAGATTGATGAATCATCCCTTCGACTAATTTCAACTGCTTCTTTTCTGTCGACTCGGTATCAGCATGCGATTCTGTAATGGCTGACATCAGCATCGATGCTGCAAATAATTGCTGACTAACAGAATCATGGAGCTCTCTCGCTAAGCGATTTCTCTCTCGGGAGATAATTTCTTGAATTTGTTTTTCCTGATCCACTGCTTTTTCATTGGCCATTTTTTGTGAGAGCTTCACTTGTTCATTCATTTGCTTCTGCACATGCCCAATTCGCTCAGCCATCCGCCTCAATTCTTGAAGAGAAAAGACTGGAGTTTTTTGCGATGCTCGGCCTTGCTGGAGTAAATAAAGTTGTTCATCTAGCTCCTTCCATTGGCGCTTCCAATACAAACCGGAAAAAACACCATATATAATGCCTGCTCCCATCATCATAATAGGGACAAAAATAACAAATGGAAGATCCATTACCCGTCTCTCCCACAGTAATTGCCAATGATCTAAAGGAAAAACGAGAAAAACGAGCGCTGGTACGACAATCGACAATATGAAAGAGACACCTAAAGCAGATAAAATTTGACGTGTCATCATACTCATACGCGTCTCACCTCTAAATCGCCGACGATGACTGCTGTCGTAATATGCACTTTTTGTTTAGCCTCGGTAAACTCTTCCGTTTGATAAGAGACAATTTGGTTAAAAATTCGCTCCTCATAAGCTTGATTAAAGATGGTTGCCCTTCCAGCCATAACGGAATGATGAACACGCACTTCTACTCCGTATGGAACAAGGATTTGGATATTCCCTACCAAACAGCGAATCGAAATAACCGCATCCCCTTTCGGAAGAAGTGTTTGACTTAAATCAATTATCGTATCCCCAAAACCAGTTTGGATATTCACAGGATTCCATTCGTATACCGTATTGGGCGTTTGTTGATGACCAAACCATTTATTTTGAAAAAAAACATCTACTTTCACTAGATTCTCTTTCGTCATTCCCTCATTCATTTCATTAAAGGCTGGCTTCATCCACTGCGGATTTTTTTTCGATTTATAATACATACGTAACCAATAAATCAGAAGCACCATGAGAAAGAAACGAAATACCATCATATTTAAAACGGTTGCGACCGTCATAATCATTCCAAGGATAAACGCAATTTTCCCTAATATCCGTTTGAAAAATTTCTTACCAACGAAGATGCATCCAATTGAAAAAGCGAGGGAATATAGTAAGCCGCCGCCAAAAAATGAAAGCTCGACAATCAATAACACCAGTCCAATCAGAAAAATCCAACTCATATAATCTGTTTTCATTTTATGAAACATTGGCCTTCCCTCCTTCATTTCATCAGATGTTAAAAGGCGTAGAAACCTACGCCTTTTAAGAATACCACGAGAACAATAAGAAATTGAATGGCTTTCTTATTGTTTATTTTCCTTTTCAAGCTGAGCAATGCGAGCATCAATCGTGTGACGATGATAATCAGTGTTTACCTGCTGCTCAATGCGCTCTAAATAAAGTTCCATTTCTTCAAATTTAGCTATCGGCTGCGTATAACGATCATTGGCAGATAAGACCTGGTTTATTCGATGATTAGCTCGAGCGATATTCTCCCGCCCCATTAATTCCATTCTCTTAATATGCATGTCTTTTAGCTTATGTTTCATTTCTTCATATTTTCTCTCAAGTTCCGTCAATTGCTGTGTTGCTTGTTGCAATGCTTCTTGTAAATGCAGCGCACGCTGTTCATATTGAAGACTTTCCTGCATCGCAAATTCCGTTAACTCTGCCTCACCTGCTTGTTTCGCAATCTCAGCCTGGCGCTTACGCTTTTCAGCTAGGTCTTGCGCCTCCTTATATTCCCTCGTAAACTCTGCTTGTAAAAGCGATTGACGCTCGATAAGCTTACGGACCTTCTCTGTTTCCTGCTCACATTGACGCAAGTATTGATTCAACATCGCAATCGGATTCTTCTGCTCCTTTTTATCTAATAACTCGTGAAAATCTGCCTCAACCGTTGCCTTGATTCTTGAAAATAAGCCCATATTTATTCGCTCCCTCTCTATTATTTTTTATTTAATTCTTGCCATTGTCTTTCAAAATTCATAAACGGATCCGCCTGTTCAACCACTACTTCATCCTCTTCCTTCCACTTCTTATACACAAGATACAAAATGTACGCTGCTACAAGCCCTATTACTGCCGGGAAATGAGAAATGGACACCATAAGCATAATGATTGAAAGTATTGCCCAGGAAATCTTTGCTCCTTTTGATTCAGCCTTCACATATTGCTTGAAGCCAAAGTATAAAATGACCAAGCAAAGCGCTAAGCTAATAAGCGGCCCGACATGCGCTAACACCACCATCAAAGCAATTAAGCCTACAAGGAATAAACCAAATTTTTTCATTTTCACGTCCTCCTTTCTTGTCTCTATCTTATCTAGTTTTCAAAGAGTTCATAATGAGCCTAAGCTATATTTTGGAATAAGACTTGAGGCTTAGCTTGTCATAAGACTAGTTCAATCATAAAAAAAATGTCTGATTCCTTATAAAAGAATCAGACACTTCTTAGCCTTCAACAGCAAGCCGCAGCCCCTCTGTAATTAACTCTATCAACGGCTTATCCTGACGATCAATTGCATATATAAATAAAGTAACAAGCATAAATATAGCTCGAAATCTTGCTAGTTTCTCCGTTTCATCGTCAATCTCACCATATATATCAAAAAAAGCTTCGCGTGCTTGCTTAGGGAAATAGCTGTATATAAAAGAAAGGTCGACCGCTGGATGACCGAGATGGACATCTCCCCAATCAATAATGCCTGTTAGAACACCGCTATGATCTAGTAAAACATTCCGAATATGAATATCCCCATGAACAAATGATATATGTCTGGTCTGTTTCATACCTTGTACAGAAGCCGCATAATTGAATACTAGATTAGCTTGCTCTGCATATCCTAAACGCTTAACAAGCTTAGCATTTTCCAACAGCTTAACCTTTTGGAATGGAAGGTCTAATCTTCTTCTCTGATCAAAGGTTACGCCGCATTTTGCTGCTTGGGTGACTGGCACATCGTGTAATACTTTAAGAAAACAAGCCAATTTCTGTGCAGAGGCAACCTTATCCTCCAAAGACTCTCGGTATGGTGTCCTTCCGCTTATCATTTTGTATCCTGTAAAAGAATAAGGAAAGTTCTCACTCGGTTTTCCAAAAAAAAGCGGCTCTGGAATAACTAAAGGCACTCGCCCGACAAGTGAAGGCAGCAGTTGATTTTCAACTTTCATCAGTTTCATTGCTAACTCACGACGAGGAAAGCGAAATACATACTCATTCACTTGAACAACTGTATTATCGAAGCCTTCTCCTAATAGCTGTATATCACGGATCTCTACTTCGGGGAATTGCTGATTAATTAATCGTTTCGCTTTCTCTAATGACATTGGATAATCCGCCAACCACGGCTTTTCCATTGACTCCCCCGTTGCCAAAAACCTATAAAAATCTATAAGTTCTTGTTTACTTCTTGCTTCTGCGTGTCTGCTTTTGCCGAAGCTACTCGCATTTGATGTGACACTCCACAAGCGTAAATTCGGATACAACGAATCCTACACATTAGCCGTATCTTGAAAATGATTAAACGGCTAATTTTCCAAAGTTAGCTAAATTAATAGAGGCGTTTAAATCTCTATCCATTTCTAATCCGCACTCACATTTATAGGTGCGATCAGACAGCTTTAAGTCCTTTTTGATATGTCCACAAGATGAACAGGTTTTAGATGATGGATAAAAACGGTCTACTTGCATGAATTTAATGCCATACCTTTCACATTTATATTTTATTTGGCGAATAAATTCATATAGTTTTTGATTAGCCAATGCTTTGGATAAATGACGATTCTTCATCATATCACTCACATTCAAGTCCTCCATCACTACTTTGCAAGGTTTGATTTTCACGATTGCGTTTGTAGCTTGGTGAATGTGATTGTCACGTATGTTTGTTAATCGTCTGTATAGGCGTTGTATTCGCTTTTCAATTTTTATAGTGTTGCTTGTTTTGACAAACTGGTTTTCACCTCTCTTATTCATTTCGTATTTGCGGGAAACACTACGTTGCAACCTACGCAAACGCTTCTCGGTTTTGCGTGTTTCTTTGGTTTTATTGATGTTTTTAAAGACTTGACCATCTGAGCAGACTGCTAATTCTTTTATTCCTAAGTCGATACCTAACGCATGGTCTGTTAACTCTACTTGTTCGGTCTGTTCTTCCATCCCAACAGAAATGTACCAATACTTTTTGTCATGTGTGATGCGTGGATTACTGTACTTAGCATCTATAGGTAGTTGCTCACTTGTTTTAATCCATCCTACTTTTTCAATCAGGACAAAGCTCTTTTTCACTTTTAACTTAACGTTATCATTATAGAAAGAGACTTTTGATTTCCTTCTACTTTTGAATTTTGGAAAAGCAGACTGTTTTTTAAAAAACTTTATATAAGCGTCACAAGCATCTTTGACAGCTTGTTTGGCAATATTGTTTGAAACATCATATAGCCAACTAAATTCTTTTGTTTGTTTTAATGCGGTCAACTCTTTTCTTAAATCCTTATTTGAAATGAATGTTCCGCCTTGTTCATAATTTTCTTTCTGTCTACTTAATGTCCAGTTATATGTCCAGCGGGCTGTCCCTGCTGATTTCCACAACTGTTTCTCTTGTTCTTTAGTAGGTCTTAACCTAACCCTCTTTGTCAGAATCACCATTGTCACCCCCTGCCTCTATCATAACCAAAACTACATGTAGTTGCAAGTAGTTTTGGTTATAGATACAATGAATGAAGAGGTGATACATATGAATCAATCAAGAGGGTTAAAAACAAGGACTCCACTTTCAAATGCAGTCAAAACAGAATTGTTAGTAGAATTGAAACAACTATCTGCACAAACTAAAGTTCCAATATCAAAGCTATTAGATGAAGCCATTGAGGATTTACTAATCAAGAGAAAACCTGCTAATAAATAGTAGGTTTTTATATATCTCTATAGATATTTTTTAACTGTTGTCTACCTCCTTACTTACCTTCTACGATCGTTTCTTCCTCTGGATGTACGGGAAGCGGAATCACTGCGAGAGCCTAACTGCCCCGTCGAACGACGGCCGCTGTCACTTCTTCTTGAGCCGCCGCTTCTAGCCGTACGACTCCTTTCACCCGTCGTGTCCATTCGTCTCGAGTCGCGTCCTCTTCCACTTCTTGAGTCTTCCCCACGATTTCCCCCTGTATCAACTCTTCGCGGATCACGCCCTCGTTCGTCTTGTGCTCCTTCCCTTCTTGAACTGCGTCGAGTTCGTTCTCTGTCCCCTTGTCTAGAATGACCGCGGCTTTCTGAAGAGCGCCCGCTTCTTCGACTCCTTTTTTCCTCGACTTCAGTTGGTTCGAACATCGTCACTCCTTCTATTTTTCTCCGGTCAATTTTCATAGAGATGGCAGATTCAATTTCTTCTAATTGCTTCACATCCTTTGTTGCAATAAATGTGATAGCTAAGCCGTGTTCCCCAGCTCGTCCTGTTCGTCCAATTCGGTGGATATAACTCTCTGCATCCTCTGGAATATCATAATTAAATACATGTGTGACACCTTCTACATCCAACCCCCGTGCTGCTACATCTGTCGCCACTAAATATTGCAACTTCGCTTCACGGAAGCTCTTCATCACACGCTCACGTTTAGCCTGTGAAATATCACCATGAAGTTCATCTGAAAGAAAACCTGCTTCTTTTAAAGCCTCATTCAGCTTCGATACGCGGCGCTTTGTTCGGCAAAAAATCATAGCTAAAAACGGCTGCTCTTCTCGCATTACTTTTATTAAAGTAGCTTGCTTAGCTCGGTCTGTCGTCTCAATTACAAGCTGACGAATTTGTTTAACTGTAACTTGCTCTGTTTGAACGGCAACAGTAAGAGGCGATTTCATGAATCGTTTCGCTAAATATTGCACCTGCTCTGGCATCGTTGCTGAAAAAAGAAGCGTCTGCCGCTCTGCCGGGAGATTTTCGATAATATCCTCGACTTCTGGTAAAAAGCCAATATGAAGCATTTGATCGGCCTCATCCAATACAAGTGTTTTGACTTGCGATAAATCAATTGTTCTTCTTCGCACATGGTCTAACAATCTTCCCGGTGTTGCAACCACAATGGAAATCGTTCGCTTTAGCTTTTTCAATTGCTGCTCGACATCTTGCCCTCCATACACCGCTAACGCTGTAAGATGCTCAATATCCGCAGCAAATTTCTGAACTTCTGCTGTAATTTGCAATGCAAGCTCTCTTGTTGGAGTAACAATCAATGCTTGGATATTCTCTGCCTGCACATCTAACTGTTCGATAATCGGGAGTAAAAAAGCCAACGTCTTACCTGTTCCAGTTTGAGCCTTTGCAATGACGTCTCTTCCTGCCATCACCTCTGGAATTGCTCGTTCCTGAATTGGTGTCGGCTGTTCAATTCCTTGTTTTTGTAATATGTATTCAACTGCTGGACTTATGCCAAGTTCATTAAATAATTTCATTATGTAAATGCCTACTCTCTTTAATTTTCACTTCATCGAAAGCTGTTTGTGTTAGTATATCATTTCTCCTTTGTTAAAAAACGTTCCTCATCCAATATTTTCGCTAGCTCCTCTATGAAATCAACTATTGTTCTTTCATTGTTTTTCCACTATAATTTATTATGTTTTGTATCACGAACAATCCATACATACCGAGTGTTTACTCTAAGTGAGAGTAGTGACCTCCTCCTTGCCCCAAAGCAAGGAGTTTTCTGTATATAAAAAGGAGCGAAAGCATGTTTAAACTTCAAGAACGCAACACAAATGTCAAAACGGAAGTGCTTGCTGGAATTACAACCTTCCTTACGTTGGCATACATTATTATCGTCAATCCGATGATTCTCGCAGATGCTGTTGTTCCTTTTAATCAAGCCTTTACCGCAACTATTATTGCAACTTTGGTTGGAACCTTATGCATGGCTTTCTTAGCTAATTATCCAATCGTTATTGCCCCGGCCATGGGATTAAATGCTTACTTTGCCTATTCTGTGCTTGGTACACATCATATTTCTTACATGATTGCCTTTTCAGCTGTTTTTGTGACAGGAATTATCTTCTTACTAATTTCTCTAACCTCTTTCCGTACTAGATTAATTGAAGCGATTCCTAATAATTTAAAACATGCTATTAGTGCCGGTATTGGCTTATTCATTACGTTCATCGGCTTGCGATTATCTGGTATCGTAACAAACCATGACTCTAACCTAGTAACAATCGGAAATTTTAGTGACCCTGGTGTTGCCCTAACGTTAATTGGACTTGTCATTGCCCTTGTTTTAATGACACTCAATGTACAAGGTGCTCTTTTTATCGGAATGATTATTACCGCTATTATTGCCTTTTTCACAGGTCAATTAAAGTTTACAAATGGTTTTATGTCTTTACCTAGCTTGCCTGAGGGCGTACTCGTTTACAATCCGATTCAATCCATTAGTGATGTGATTGAGTTTGGCTTATACGGAGTTATTTTCTCCTTTTTACTTGTCATGTTATTTGATACAACAGGCGCTCTACTCGGTATTATCGGTCAAGCAGGGCTACTGAAAAAAGGAAAGCTGGAAAAACCGGGTAGTGCCTTCTTTGCTGATTCAATCGGTGCAACCGTTGGCTCAATGTTTGGTACGAGCCCAACCGCTGCTTCTGTTGAATCTTCGGCTGGTGTTGGAGCTGGCGGCAAAACAGGGTTAACAGCATTAGTGGTAGCTATATTATTTGCCGTTGCCGCCTTTTTCAGTCCGCTCGTTGGCGCCGTTTCCAATGTTGCTGCTATTACATCACCAAGCTTAATTATTGTCGGTAGCTTAATGATTAGAAACATTTCAGAAATCGATTGGAAAGAGTTTGATGAAGCATTCCCTGCCTTCTTAATTATCGTAGCTATGCCGCTTACTTCTAGTATTGCAAACGGGATTGCACTTGGCTTTATCTCTTATCCAATTATGAAAATCGCAAAGGGGCAAGCTCGTAATGTCCATCCGCTCCTCTATCTTTTCGCAGTGTTATTTTTATATCATCTTATTTTCCTAGCATAATAAAAGCCGTGATCTAGATTAGTTATCCCTAAGCTAAATCACGGCTTTTTTCACCTATTCATTTGCGCTAAAAAGTCACCTAGAAGATCATCCAAACCTTCTTCTACATCCAAATGCTCCGGTTGCTCCGGCTCATTCTCTTGCACATTTTCAACGGTTGGAGCAATGACAATATCCGGCATCTCTGCAACCGCCAATTCACGCTCTGCTTCACGACGTATAGGAGTGATAGGAGGCTCAGGAACGTCTATTTCGCCGCCATTTAAGGCTGAAAGCAAGGCCGTCGTACGCATTGGATTCTCCAAAAGCTCGTAAAGAATATTACCGAGCAATGCTTCTGAATGAGCGTGCTTTAACCAATCCCGCTGCGCCTTACTTAGGCGTTGCGGCAACGGTAGCGTAACGAACTCCTTATCTTGATGCGGGCCATTCCCCACCCCAGATAAAACAAATTGAGCCACTTTACTTGAAAAATTACGCCCCTCTGTTTCTTTTAATCTTTGTAACTGTTTTAATGCATAATCTGGCGTATCTGAAGGAATACGAAAAGTAATCGCTTGTCCCCTCTTAATTTCGGCAGAGGTTAGTTTTCTCATATGGCCACCTATTTATTATTTGTAACGACTTTTTTCTTATTAGCTTCTTCACGACGATGAAAATCAGCTATAAGCTTATAATAAGCGTTAGCCATCATCCAAACGCTTTCCTTTTCATCTTCAAAGAAGTCAATATTGTACCCATCAAAACTATTATTCAACGTTTTCAAATACTCTTTTAATACAAGGGAACCACCACCAACAAAATAGCAAATTTCCGTTTGCGAATTCTTCTGCCAAACATTACGCAGATGGCGGTACTGCTTCTTAGCTAGTTCTCCTAAAATACGATCGACAATATCATGCACACTTGTTCGGCTACCACGCACCATAATATGATTGCGATCGTTTTTCTTTGTAATAATTTCAACGACATCACGACGGCTATCTAATTCTACGCCATGTTTTTTACGAATCTCTTCACGAATAGCTTCTAATGCCTCAGCAACTCCTAAGTTAAAACCTCTTGCTTTATCATCATCTACTTTTCGATTTTTGATTACAGCAATATCTGTAGATAGTCCACCGATATCCTGAATCAAAATTTGTTTATCAATTAAATCACGGTTAATAACCTTTAATTCATTATCCATAACTAGATTAATATAAGCAGCAAAGCCTTCCGGATACACTTTTACCTCGTCAAATTTAAGGTTTACCTTCATCCCCTGATATTTAGGTGTCACTAAAAATTCAACTTGATGAACGGAACCTAACAGCTTCGAACGGTAGCCAACGTCTTTTCCTTCCTTTACCTCACGAAGCGGCAAGCCTGTTCCTAGCGTATAATTAGCTTCTACTACGGATTTGTTTACTTTAAATACACCTGTACTCGCTTGCTGAACAGCATCTAATGCAAGAGCAGCAAACAGCATAACTAATGTCTGATCTTCTTCAGATTTACTACTTCCAATATCCAGCTCAGTTGGATTATCACTCTTCGTCGCTAAATAGCCAACACGATAAATCACATTATTCGCTTGGAGTGCTGGAGAATGGAGTCTAATATGAAGTCCATCTAACGGATTGTTCTCATTGAGGTCTTCAATCCCAATAATCGGACGGTCTTCAATATCTCTAGCAATCACATTTGGGATATACAATTCAGAGTCTAGCTTTCCAAAAAGCGCTTTAACGGCATCATTTCCTACGTCTATTGCGGCAACTCTAGTACTCATTCGTAAACATTCCCTTCTATGAAAATATAATCAAACTACTATTATTATAGGTAACATTTTACATATTGTCCATAAAACGTTAGACCGATTTGTATACTTTTATGTACACATCGCGCCATATCAACATGTAAACGAAGTCTGTATACATGTGTACAAGTTTACAAATTTCGTTTACATGTTTACATCTTTGTGTACATGTATACAAAAATGTAAACATGTGTACACATCTCGTATACATGCATACAAAATCTGTTTACAAGTATGCAAAAAAGTATACATCGATTAAAAATGAATCATTTGGAAAGAATAATACATGACTATATTACGAACAATGGAGGAATATTTTGATGGCTGATTCTGAACAACAATTACCGAAAACCCCGGAGCCATACTGGCTTGATTCAACTACAATTCCAACATTTGAAAAACTAGAAGAAGACTTAGAAACCGATATCGCAATTGTCGGAGGTGGTATTACAGGGATTACTACGGCTTATTTACTGACTCAACAGGGTAAGAAAGTAACACTCATTGAGGCAGGTAATATTCTCACTGGAACAACTGGACATACGACGGCAAAAATCACCGCTCAACATGGCTTAGTTTATTATAAATTAATTGAACAGCACGGCGTCGATCAAGCAAAACTCTATTATGAGGCAAATCGTGAAGCAATCGATTACATAAAGGAGTTAGTTGAAAAGCATTCCATAGATTGCGATTTTAGCTCACAGGATGCCTATGTATATGGCAACACAGAGCAATCTGTTCAACAAATCAAAAGCGAACTGTCAGCGTATAAAGAGCTTGGTATTGATGGGGAGTATGTAGATTCCATCCCCTTCTCCATCCCTTGTCAAGCAGCACTCATCATGAAAGATCAAGCTCAATTTCACCCATTAAAATACTTAACGGCGCTCATCCCTTCTATTTTAGAAAACGGAGGCGTGCTATATGAACAAACAACTGCTATGAAAATTGTCGATGACGGCAAATTAACCATTTTATTAAGAAATGGACATAAGTTATCCGCTAATAAAATCATTGTTGCTTCTCATTTTCCATTTAATGATGAAACAGGAGTATACTTTGCCCGAGTACATGTAGAACGTTCCTATATACTTGGTATTAAATTAGAAGAAGACTTCCCAAATGGAATGTACTATAGTGCTGACAGTCCTGCCCGCTCGCTTCGCTATACAGAAATGAACGGGGAAAAGCTGATTTTAGTTGGCGGCGAAAGTCATAAAACGGGTCAAGGCATGCCCACCTATCAACATTATGCTGCTCTCCAGGACTTCAGTGAGCAGTATTTAAGTGTAAAAGAAATTCCATATCGTTGGTCAGCACAAGATATCGTTACACCTGATAACCTGCCATTTGTCGGTCCTGTAACCGATGGACACCCAGATGTGCTTATTGCAACCGGTTATGCAAAATGGGGGATGACCAATGGAACAATTGCTGCAAAAATACTAGCTGATTACGTTTTAGAGCAACCAAATCGGTATGCAGAATTATATAGCCCTTCCCGTGTAAATGGCTGGGGCAATATGATAAAAGACAATCTAGATGTCGCGAAACATCTCATTGGCGGAAAACTTACTTATGCCTATACAACTCCAGAGGATTTAATGAATGATGAAGGAGCAATTATTAACTTTAACGGGCGGAAGGCAGGCTGCTATCGGGATCCCGACGGCAAGCTTCATATCGTCGATTCAACATGCACCCATATGGGCTGTGAGGTGAGTTGGAACAGTGGAGAACGCACTTGGGATTGCCCTTGTCATGGTTCACGCTATTCAATTGAAGGAGAAGTATTAGATGGACCTGCTGTCGAGCCATTGAAGAAGTTACAGAATGAATAATGCAATCCAATCTTTTTCATTTATAATGAAAGCACTGCCTAATTAAAGCAGAAAACAAGAGGAAAGATAGGATTAAACATGAACGGACAAAATCGAAAAGACATCACCCCTGGGTTATCCGTTGAAATCGTTTTAAAAGCTGACCAACGTACTGGCAAACGAACAAAGGGAATCGTAAAGGACATTTTAACAAAATCAAGCACCCACCCGCATGGAATTAAAGTCAGGCTAACAGATGGACAGGTCGGACGTGTGCAAGTGATTCATCATTAAAAAACAAAAAAGGATGAATGCATCATTCTACACGCATTCATCCTTTTTACTTTTTATTAGGTCATGTTTTCTGCAACCGTTTCGTACAATGTTTAATAGCATTTTTAAAAAGGTTGGTGACAAGAATGAATCATATCAATCCCTTTTCCACTACTTCACATCGTTCTAATCAGCAAACAGTCAAAGTAACGGGTGAAGAAACATTACAAATAGCCCCTGACCAAGCTATTATTACACTTGGCGTTGTGACCGAAAATGTAGATCCGAAAATTGCACAGCGAGAAAATTCTCAAACGATTGCACAAATTCTAGATGCTTTGAGTAAAATGGGCATCCCTGAAACCAACATCAAAACGAGTGACTATCGGATTGACCCTCAATACAATTACGTAGACGGTAAAGAGATCTTTCATAAGTACAAAGTTCTCCATATGATTCAAATCAAAACAAATGATATTGAACATGTCGGTGCAATTGTCGATACGGCTGTTAAACAAGGAGCCAATTCTGTTTCTAATATCCATTTTTCCTTGTCCAATCCAGACGCCTATTATAACCAAGCACTATCACTAGCCTTAAAAAATGCCCATAAAAAAGCTCTTACATTAACAGAGACATTAGGAACATCTTTACATCCGCTCCCCGTTCAGATTGAAGAACTATCAGCGGCTCGCCCACCTATAGTTTTGCAAGCAAGCACCTATATGAAGGAAAGTTCTACACCGACACCTTTTAAACCAGGAGAGCTCACTATTACAGCAACCGTTCGAGTTGAATATAGTTATTAGAAGACAACCGTTTTATTACCGTGAACAATCACACGGTCTTCAATATGCCATTTAACAGCACGAGCAAGCACGCGGCGTTCGATTGTACGCCCTGCTTTTTTCATATCTTCGGCTGAATCACGGTGATTCACACGGCCGATATCTTGTTCAATAATTGGACCTTCATCTAAATCATTCGTTACGTAATGAGAAGTCGCTCCAATTAGCTTTACACCACGATCGTACGCACGCTCATACGGTCTTGCACCGATGAAAGCAGGCAAGAATGAATGATGAATATTAATAATTCTATTTGGATGAGCCGCTACGAAATCTGGTGTTAGAATTTGCATATAGCGAGCTAAAATAATTAAATCAACTTCAAACACTTGCAATAATTTTAACTGCTTCTCTTCTACTTCTTTACGAATGTCTTTATTAGCTGGAATATAATAATAAGGGATTTGCAGCGCTTCAACCGTTTCTCTTGCATCTTCATGATTGCTAATAACAAGCGCAATATCTATCATTAAATCGCCGCTTTGCCACTCCCAAAGCAACTCCAATAGGCAATGCGGTTCTTTTGATACAAAAATGGCTGCTCGCTTTAAATCGCTTACATAATTAAACTTCCATTCCATTGAAAATTGGTCAGCTACTTCTTGGAATTCCTGTTCCAGCTTTTCTGCCTGCTTTTTTAAATCTGGGCATTCAAATTCAATTCTTGTAAAGAATGTGCCGCCTTCAGGATTCATGGAATACTGACTTAGTTCAACAATATTTGCATTATGCTCTTTTAGAAACGCTGTGACCGCAGCGACAATGCCTGGTCGATCTGGACACTTTATAATTAAACGACCGATATTTTCATTTTTTTTACGATATGCTCGTAATTGTTCTTGCACAAAGTTGCTCACTTTTCCCAACTACCCTTCTTTTGTTATTGATACATTATACTTCAATATGGTCATAGAGGGAAAGTAACTATACAACGTTCTTTACTGCTTGTTTATAAGAAGTGAAAGTTTAGATTTTTCTTAATTTTAGCACCACTAAAAATGGGTAGAATAGAAACAAGGAAACGACTGTCTACCATACAAACAAAATCATGTCCAAATTGCTCCTTCAACAGTCGAACGTGGAAAAAAGTCTGTATTTATGATACATATACAGGTAAAATTAAAAGAAGTATATAAATGAAAGAGGTCGAATTAGTTGGAACATAACTCTTCGAATTTTATCAGAAATATCATTAAAGAAGATTTAGAATCTGGAAAACATAATCATATCATCACACGATTCCCTCCAGAACCGAACGGCTATTTACATATCGGTCATGCTAAATCTATTATTTTAAACTTTGGTGTTGCAGATGAGTTTAACGGCAAAACGAATCTACGATTTGACGATACCAATCCAGTAAAAGAAGACATCGAATATGTAAACTCTATCAAAGAAGATGTTAAATGGCTCGGCTATGATTGGGATAACTTATTCTTTGCATCTAATTACTTTGACGAAATGTATGAAAGAGCCATTTTACTTATTAAAAAAGGCTTAGCCTACGTCGATGATTTAAATGCAGATGAAATCCGTGAATATCGCGGAACGCTAACAGAGCCGGGAAAAGATAGCCCTTATCGTACTCGTACAATTGAAGAAAACCTTGAACTATTTGAAAGAATGCGCAGCGGCGAATTTGCGAATGGGGAAAAAGTTCTTCGTGCAAAAATTGATATGGCTTCACCGAATATTAACTTACGTGACCCTGTTATTTACCGTATTAGTCATACAGAACATCATAACACAGGGAACAAGTGGTGCATTTACCCAATGTATGCATTTGCTCACCCTCTTGAAGATGCTATTGAAGGTGTTACTCACTCTATTTGTACATTAGAATTTGAAGATCAACGTCCTTTCTATGACTGGGTAGTTGAAAATTGTGAAATGCCGAGCGTGCCGCGTCAATATGAGTTCGGGCGTCTCAACTTAACAAATACCGTTATGAGTAAACGTAAGTTAAAGCAACTTGTCGATGAAAAATTCGTGGATGGCTGGGATGACCCTCGTATGCCAACCATTTCAGGGTTAAGAAGACGTGGCTATACACCGGAAGCGATTCGTGCATTTTGTCATGAAATAGGTGTAGCCAAAACATCGGGAACGGTGGACAGCCGAATGCTCGACCACTTTGTCCGTGAAGATTTAAAATTAAAAACACCGAGAACAATGGGTATTATCAAACCACTTAAAGTGGTGATCACGAACTATCCTGAGGGAGAAGTGGAATGGTTAGAAGCAGAAATCAATCCAGAAGTTCCAGAAATGGGGACTCGTCAAATTCCGTTTTCTCGTGAAATTTATATTGAACAAGATGACTTTATGGAAAATCCGCCAAAGAAATACTTCCGCCTTTTCCCAGGAAATGAGGTGCGTTTAAAGCACGCTTACTTCATTAAATGTGAAGAAGTGATTAAAGACCAAGATGGCAATGTAGTAGAACTTCATTGCACATATGATCCAGAAACAAAGAGCGGATCAGGCTTTACAGGCCGTAAAGTAAAAGGGACATTACATTGGGTAGATGCTACTCATGCTGTACCAGCTGAATTCCGTAACTATCAACCATTAATTTTAGACGAAAATGGTGAGGATGAAGAGCAAGAAGAAAAAACATTCTTAGAGTTAGTCAATCCAAAGTCATTAGAAGTTTTCCAAGGATTTGTGGAGCCAAATATGAAAGACGTTCAACCACAAGATAAATATCAATTCTTCCGTCATGGTTACTATAATGTCGATCCGAAGCTTTCAACAGCTGACCACATCGTCTTTAACCAAATTGTTGAATTAAAAAGCTCATTTAAAATCTAAGTGCGTAAGAAAAGGAACCTGTTTGTCAGCAGGTTCCTTATTTATTCTTCTGATTTCGTGGGAAGTTCATTTCAAACCGCGTTTTTTTATTTTCCTCACTCGTTACTTTAATTGTTCCTTGATGAGTCTCTACAATCCATTTCGCAATCGATAAACCAAGTCCAGAGCCTTCATTAGCTGTACGCGATTGCTCCACTTGATAAAAACGATCAAAAATCTTTGAAATGCCAGCCTTCGGAATGCCTTGCCCATTATCTTCAACTACAAGCTGAATGAAAGAAGCATTTTTCGTACAAGAAAGATGAATGTCACAGCCTTCATGAGTAAACTTTAACGCATTATCAATTAAAATAACGAGCAATTGATGAATACGTTCTTTATCACCTAGAAAAACAATCTGCTCTGGTACATATTTCGTCATCATTTTTTCCTGAAAAGATGCAATATCTGCATAATGTTCGACAATTTCTGTAATCAACTCATCTAAAAAGAAATTTGCTTTTTTCACTTCCAGTTGATTAGAGTCTGTTCTCGTCAATGTCAGTAATCCGTTCACTAATTTATTTAAGCGTCGTACTTCTTTGGAAATGATTGAAACATCGACCGCTTTTTCTTGAATCGTGGCATTTGGTGATTGAAAGAGCAAATCGGTTCTTGATTGGATAACGGCAAGTGGTGTACGAATTTCATGAGAAGCATCAGAAACAAAGCGTTGTTGTTGTTCCCATGATTTTTTTATGGGGATAAGTGCCCTTCCTGCCAAAAAGTAACCTGCTGCAATAGCCACTAAACTGCCTAAACCACCGCCCACTAACAAAATCATAAATAATTGATCAAGCATCACCCGCTCCGCGTCCACATTTCGAATAAATTGGATGATCACTTTTCCATACTCTGTATCTACCTTTGTAGACAAGGCACGATACGTTGCTCCTTGAACCCGAATCTCTTCAATTTCATCAAATCGGGCTGGATAAAACTGATCTTCATTTACTTTAAAGAAGTTATCATGGCTTAATTGAGGCTCTAAAATTGTCTGTTCAGGACCCCAAATAATCACACTCGGACCAGGTCCTAATAAAAACTCTCCCGGAGGCAACTTTAACCTTCCGCGATCCATTTGCTGCAGAAGCGATTCATCGACTTCACGATATACTTGTGTTTCTGTATAAAAGTAAATAATCCTGCTTAATAGAATAATAATAATAATAAAAACAATCGAATTTAAAATCGTTAAACGAAGCCGTGTCTTTTGAAACATATTCGTCCCCTTAAGCTTGGTTTAGCATATAGCCGACTCCTCGAACCGTTTGAATATCTTTATGATACTGACATGGTTCAAGTTTTTTCCGCAAATGATGTACAAACACTTCAACGATGGCAATAGTCGTATCCGAGTCAAACCCCCAAATACGATCAAAAATTTGTTCACGAGTCAAAATTTTCCCCTTGTTTTGAATTAAATATTCAAGTAATTCATACTGTTTCATCGTCAACTTAATCGAATCGCCATCTACGAGAATGTCCTTTTCTTTTCCCCGTAGTTCGATGCCGCGATACGTAATGTTCGCTTCTAATGATAGAATACCACTTCTCCTTAAAAGCGCGCGAATCCTCGCTTTCAATTCAGGGGCTTGGAATGGCTTTACTAAATAATCATCGCCGCCCATTTCTAATCCTCGTACGCGATCTTCTAATCCATCCTTCGCTGTTAAAAAAAGAACGCTCGTATTAATCTTCTCTTTCCGCATTCGTTGAACAATTTTGAATCCGTCCATCCCCGGCAGCATTACATCTAAAAGAATCACATCGTAAATATTTTGCTGTGCCATAAATAAACCATCATCGCCATTGTCCGCTGCATCTACTTCATACTCATCGGCTAAAATTTGTTTAATCGATTCTAGCAGTGCAGCATTATCTTCTACGACTAATACCTTCAACATGATTTCTCCTCCTCACAAGTTTGCCAACAGATACTGTGACATTATTGTAGCTCTTCCCCTATACAAAAGAAAGCAGACTAGCTAAAGCCTGCTTACCGATTAATAAAGTGAAACTGACCAAGGCACTTTCGCTTTTCTAATTCCAATTTCCTTTGTCCGCTCCGAAACTGACACAAGCATAATGTTCATAATGCCAATTCCACCAACAAGCAATGAAATACTCGCTATCCCTCCAAGCATCAACGTCATCGTATCCGAAACAGAACTTATCGTTCCCATTTTTTCATAAACAAGCGCCTTTCAACATTCCCTCGTTGAACAGAGTATCCCATAAAATTCTTAAGTTTTCCTTAAAGGAATCACTTTATATTAATTACCTTTATCATACGATTATGTAGTAGAAACCTAGATATAATGCTAGATTAACAGGTGTATAAAATGGTTGGGCTATTACTGGGGATTACATGCTGCCTTCAGGTTTTGATGGATTCTTCTACAGCATTAGTTACTTAGTTGCCTATCTTGTTGTACGATATATTGTATTTCTATTTGTACATGATTGCCCAGCTTGTTAGTGCAGGCACACTTATAAAATTATTACTAAGTATTGAGTATCCATACACTGTAATAAAGAAAGGGGTCCGTTATTTCAACGGAGCCCCTTTCTCACTTTGTTTTCTTCTATTATATTTAATCATTAATTGATTCATTACTTCTGCAAAAATAATCCCCATCGCAATTGCTCCAGCCAGCATACATACTTTCGCAGCCAATTGAACAGCCACATTGTAATCATTTTCAACAAAATGCTTCATCGCATCATAAGACAAGCCGCCCGGCACAAGCGGAATAATGCCTGCAATGGTAAAAATAATAATGGGCATTTTATATCTTTTTGCAAAAAACTGACTAATAACCCCAACAACAAAAGCTGCCACTAAAGTAGCAAAAATACTATCATATTCTATCTCAACCAGTCCATAATATAAAACCCACCCAATCATACCAACAAGCCCGCATTTTATTAAAGACTGCTTTGGAGCATTAAAGAGAACACCAAAAGCAGCCGAGGCAATAAAACTAGTTATAACCTGTTCAAACACCCTTTCCCTCCTCATAGAATAACGAAAGCAACGGCAATTCCCGCTCCAATTGCTAAAGCAGTTAAGCCTGCATCGGCTCCCTTCGCTAAACCTGAAACTAAATGCCCGGCAATTAAATCTCGAGCAGCATTTGTAATTAACAGCCCTGGTACAAGCGGCATCACAGCGCCGATAATAATTTTATCTAACTCACTACCAAGACCTATGTACATAAACCCAAACGCTGCTACACCAATTACAAAAGAAGCAATAAATTCAGCAAAGAATCTTACTTCTAATAGTCGATGTAAATGAAGTAAACACGCAAATCCTAACCCGCCAGCTATGCAAGCCCAAATAAAATCATTCCACTGTCCATTAAACATAATAGTAAAGCAGCCACTTGAAATAAACGCTGCAAAAATTTGAATCCAAAGAGGGTAAGCTACATTCGCTTTCTCCAATTCCTTCAGTTTGATATAGGCTTCTCTTACTGTTAACTCCTTATTCGTAACACTCCTTGAAATGCTATTAACTAACGTTACCTTATGTAAATCTGTCGAGCGATGAGAGATTCGAATTACTTTAGAAATGGGATAATCACCATCTAGAGAGAAAATAATCCCCGTTGGCGTTGAAAAGCTTTGAGACTCCTTACATCCAAATGCAGATGCAATCCGAATCATCGTATCTTCTACTCGATATGTCTCCGCCCCATTCTCAAGCATAATCTTTCCTGCTAATAAACATACATCTATAATGCTGTTCAAACTTCTCTGATCTTCCATCTAATCTCTCCATCATATAATTATCCATTATTATATACAAAGCTCTCTACATCATAACGTATATTTGCAATTGATAAAATAAAAAAAGAACCAACACTTCTTCAAAGAGGCTGATTCTTTATTATTATTAGACAAAAAAAATAACCCTTATTAGGATTAATGTATTACTTCTTAACTATAAAAATGGCTCCGCAGGTAGGACTCGAACCTACGACCG